>NZ_JBNCKS010000029.1:0-90135 GCF_049841635.1 Micromonospora sp. DT44
GGTGTTCCCAGGCCCAGCCAACATGGTGCTCGGCGGTGCGGGGGATGTAACGACACCGGCCCGGCGGGTGTTCCCGGCGGTGGCTACCGGCCTGTGCCGGTGCTGCTTGGAGGTGCCGGGGTGTAACCGCGGCGGCCGGCAGGGTGTTCCCGAGCGGCTGCCACACGCACCAGCCGGCAGGTACTCGGCTGTGCGGGGGATGTAACCGCGGCGACCCGGCGGGTGTTCCCGGCCGCTGCCCTGCACCGCCAGCCCGAGGGTCGCGGTGCCATGCCAGGTATAACGACCCGGCCCGGCCGCCGATTCCGCCACCCGGGTGCGACCGGTCACGGGACGCGGCCCCCGAACGGGACAAACCTCGCAGTCGCCACCGTCCGGCGGGTTTTGAGCGGGTGATCGTCTCGACATCGCCGATACGGGGGTATCTCCGCGCAGGCATGCCCCACATCGGCGACCTGGAGACGATCAGATCGCGCGACGTGCGCCGAAACCACACATAGGGGACAGCGCCCGCGCGCGACACGCGTCGGATCCCAAGGGCCGGCCCCTGATCTGCACAACTTCGGGGATGTTGCTGCCTCAGCCCGTCGCGAGGCAGCAACATCCCCGAAAGTGCTGCCTACCGGTCGGGGCGACGGCCTGGCCAATGTTCCGAGACGGCGCATTCGGGCAAGATCGTGCTCGATGCAGGAAAGAGGGCTCTCGCCGCGCGGCCGAGGCCACTACAACCAGGATCGAGCGCGATCATGGGGCCGGAACAGTGCCGCACCACACGACTTCGGCGTTATCGCGCTATCCCAGCCGGTTGATAGCCCGATATCGGCGACGTCGAGTCGATCATGGTGAGGGCAAGCCTTCGACCGCTGGCGCAGGGGCAGAAGTCGCCCCCGCATCGGGTGGGCTCCCCGCGTCGGTGGTCGAGTCCGCGCCGGTGTCGGCCGGCGCCCCCGTCTCCAGGGCGGCCAGGATCGCCTCGGCGGTACGACGACCGACCCCGGGTACCTCGGTGATCTCGTCGACGGTCGCCGTGGAGAGCCGCTTGAGCGAGCCGAAGTGCCGTAGCAGCGCCTTGCGGCGTACCTCGCCCAGGCCGGGGACACTGTCCAGCGCCGACTCGGTCATCCGCTTGGAGCGGCGCTGGCGGTGAAACGTGATGGCGAAGCGGTGTGCCTCGTCGCGGACGCGTTGCAGCAGGTAGAGGCCCTCGGAGGTGCGCGGCAGGATGACCGGGAACTCGTCGTCCGGGAGCCACACCTCCTCCAGCCGCTTGGCGAGGCCGCACAGGGCCACGTCGTCGATGCCCAGGTCGGCGAGGGCCTGCGCGGCGGCCGCGACCTGCGGGGCGCCACCGTCGACGACGACCAGCTGCGGCGGGTACGCGAACTTTCGGGGCCGGCCGGTGGTCGGGTCGATCAGGACGCCGACCTGGGGGTCGACCGGGTCCGCCGGAGCGCCCGGATCGTCGGCCGACTCCACACCCACCTCGCCCGTCTCGGCGCGCGCGTCAAGGTAGCGGGCGAAGCGGCGACGCAGCACCTCGGACATCGCGGACAGGTCGTCGGTGGCGCCCCGGACGATGAATCGCCGATACTCGCTCTTGCGGGGCAACCCGTCCTCGAAGACCACCATGCTGGCCACCACGTCGGTGCCCTGGATCTGGGAGATGTCGAAGCACTCGATGCGCAACGGCGAGGTGCGCATGCCCAGCGCCTCGCTGATCTCGTCGAGCGCCTTGCCACGGGTGGTCAGGTCGCCGGAGCGTTTGAGCTTGTGCCGGGCCAGCGCGTCCTTGGCGTTGCGCTCGACCGTCTCCAGCAGGGTGCGCTTGTCGCCGCGCTGCGGCACGCGCAACGACACCCGGCTGCCGCGGTGGCTGGTGAGCCAGTCGGCGAGCGCGTCGGCGTCCGCCGGCAGCTCGGGCACCAGCAACTCACGGGGTACGTCCGCCTCGCCGTGCTCGCCGCCGTACACCTGGGTGCAGAAGTGGTGCACGAGGTCGCCGGTGGTCAGGTCCTCGGTCTTCTCCACCACCCAGCCGCGCTGGCCGCGGACCCGGCCGTCGCGGACGTGGAAGACCTGCACGGCCGCCTCGAGCGGGTCGTCGGCGAACGCGACCACGTCGGCGTCGGTGCCGTCGCCGAGCACCACGGTCTGCTTCTCCATGGCCCGGCGCAGGGCGGCCACGTCGTCGCGCAGGCGGGCGGCCCGTTCGAACTCCAACGCCTCGCTGGCCTCGGTCATCTCGCGTTCGATCTTGCGGACCATGGTGTCGGTACGGCCGGCCATGAAGTCGCAGAACCCGTCGACGATGGCCCGGTGCTCATCGGCCGAGACGGTGCCGACGCACGGGGCCGAGCACTTGCCGATGTAGCCCAGCAGGCAGGGACGGCCGACCTGGCCGGCCCGCTTGAACACGCCGGCCGAGCAGGTCCGCGCGGGGAAGACCCGCAGCAGCAGGTCGAGGGTCTCGCGGATGGCCCAGGCGTGCGAGTACGGCCCGAAGTAGCGCACACCCTTGCGTTTCGCGCCGCGCATCACCTGGAGTCGCGGGTACTCCTCGTCGAGGGTGACGGCCAGGTACGGGTACGACTTGTCGTCGCGGTAACGGACGTTGAACCGGGGGTCGTACTGCTTGATCCAGGTGAACTCCTGCTGGAGCGCCTCAACCTCGGTGCCGACGGTGATCCAGTCCACCGACTCGGCGGTGGTGACCATCTGGCGGGTGCGCTCGTGCAGGTTCCAGACGTCGCCGAAGTAGGAGTTGAGCCGGCTGCGCAGGTTTTTCGCCTTGCCGACGTAGATCACCCGGCCGGTGCCGTCGCGGAAGCGGTAGACCCCCGGTGACTCCGGGATGGTGCCGGGTGCGGGACGGTAGGTCGAGGGGTCAGCCACACCGCCAAGCCTAGTCCGCACCCCCGACACACCACGCCGACCGCTAGATCGACTCGGCGTACGGGAAGTCGGGGCATCGTCGCGCTCGGGACACCCCGACTTCCGGGAACGCGAGTTGATCAGCGTCCGGGCAGGCGCGCGGCCCGCCCGGACGGAGGGCCCTTCGTCAGGCCAGCGAGATCTGGTCGCCGGTGACCTTGATCTCCTTCGGGGGCAGCGGCTTGGTGGCCGGACCGGCCTTCACCGAGCCGTCCTCGATCGAGAACTTGCTGCCGTGGCAGGTGCAGTTGATGGTGCCGCCGTCGACGTTCGACACGGGGCAGTTCTGGTGCGTACAGATCGGGCTGAAGCCCTTGAACTGGCCGGCCGTGGGCTGGGTGATCACCACACCCTCGGCGGCGAGGATCTTGCCGCCGCCGACCGGGATGTCGGCGGTGGTGGCCAGCGACTGGGCGTTCTGCCGGTCGCCGCCGCCGGCGTCACCGGTGCTGGGCACGGCCGGGCCACCACTCGTGGGTGAGTCGCTGCCGCTGCCGTCGTCGCTGCCGCAGGCAGCCAGGACGACGGCCGCGCCGACCGCCCCGACGCCGGTGAGCAGGGTACGACGGGTCTGCGTACCCGGTCCGGTCAGCGCCTGATCGTCGCTCATGCCTCGCCTCTCTCTCGCCCAGTGCGCCGGTCCGAAAGCCGGCCACACTTCCTTTCACGCGCAACTGTGCCGGATAGTTCACCCCGGCATCCGGGCGACCCCGGCAAAAGGGGCGGGTCGTCATCCGACCCGCCCCCGAAGAGATGCTGGAAAGTCAGCGCGCGCCGGCCGGCACCTTGCGGGTCGCCCGCGTCTTGGTCGCGCCGTTGGCCTTGGCGGCCCGGGTGGTGGCCGCCGCCGCGCCCTTGGCCTCGCCGTCGAGCTTGAGCACCTGGCGCAGGAACTCGCCGGTGTGGCTCTCGGCGACCTCGGCGACCTCCTCCGGGGTACCGGTGGCGAGCACGGTGCCGCCCCGGTGACCGCCCTCGGGACCCATGTCGATGAGCCAGTCGGCCGTCTTGATCACGTCGAGGTTGTGCTCGATGGTGATCACGGTGTTGCCCTTGTCGACCAGGCCCTCGAGCACCATCAGCAGCTTGCGGATGTCCTCGAAGTGCAGACCGGTGGTCGGCTCGTCGAGCACGTAGACCGTGCGCCCGGTGGAGCGCTTCTGCAGCTCGGACGCGAGCTTGACCCGCTGCGCCTCACCGCCGGAGAGCGTCGGCGCGGGCTGCCCGAGCCGGACGTAGCCCAGGCCGACGTCGACGAGGGTCTTGAGGTGCCGGTGGATGGCCGGGATGGCGGAGAAGAACTCGGCGGCCTCCTCGATCGGCATCTCCAGCACGTCCGAGACGGTCTTGCCCTTGTAGTGCACTTCCAGGGTCTCCCGGTTGTACCGGGCGCCCTTGCAGACCTCGCAGGGGACGTACACGTCGGGCAGGAAGTTCATCTCGATCTTGATGGTGCCGTCGCCGGAGCACGCCTCGCAGCGGCCACCCTTGACGTTGAACGAGAACCGGCCCGGCCCGTACCCCCGGACCTTGGCCTCGGTGGTCTCGGCGAAGAGCTTGCGGACGTGGTCCCAGACACCCGTGTAGGTGGCCGGGTTGGAGCGGGGCGTCCGGCCGATCGGCGACTGGTCCACGCCGACGACCTTGTCGACGTGCTCCAGCCCGGAGACCCGGGTGTGCCGGCCGGGCACCAGGCGGGCGCCGTTGATCTGGTTGGCCAGCACCGCGTACAGGATGTCGTTGACCAGCGTCGACTTGCCCGAGCCGCTGACGCCGGTGACCGCGATGAGCTGGCCCAGCGGGAACGAGACGGTCAGGTTGCGCAGGTTGTGCTCGCGCGCGCCGTGCACCACCAGCTCACGGTCCTTGGTCTGCGGACGGCGGCTCGTCGGCGTCGGGATCGACCGTCGACCGGATAGGTACGCCCCGGTGATCGACTCCTTGTTCTTCAGCAGCGCCGGCACCGAGCCGCTGTGCACGATCTTGCCACCGTGCTCGCCCGCGCCGGGGCCGATGTCGACGATCCAGTCGGCGACCCGGATGGTGTCCTCGTCGTGCTCCACCACGATCAGCGTGTTGCCCAGCCCGCGCAGCCGGATCAGCGTCTCGATGAGCCGGTGGTTGTCCCGCTGGTGCAGCCCGATCGACGGCTCGTCGAGCACGTAGAGCACCCCGACCAGGCCCGAGCCGATCTGGGTGGCGAGTCGGATGCGCTGCGCCTCACCACCGGAGAGCGTGCCGGCCGGCCGGTCGAGGGACAGGTAGTCCAGGCCGACGTCGAGCAGGAACCGCAGCCGGGCGTTGATCTCCTTGAGGACGCGCTCGGCGATCAGCTTCTGCCGGTCGGTCAGCTCGATGCCGGCGAGCAGGTCGGCGCACTCCCCCACGGACAGGTTGCAGACCTCGGCGATGCTCTTGCCCGCCAGGGTGACGGCGAGCACCTCGGGCTTGAGCCGGGCGCCCCCGCAGGCCGCGCACGGCACGTCCCGCATGTAGCCCTCGTACTTGTCGCGGGACCACTCGGACTCGGTGTCGGAGTGCCGGCGCTCGATCCACTGCACCACACCCTCGAACCCGGTGTAGTAGGAGCGCTCACGGCCGTACTTGTTGCGGTAGCGCACGTGCACCTGGTCGTCGGAGCCGTGCAGGATCGTCTTCTGCGCCCGCGCCGGCAACGCCCGCCACGGGGTGTCGACGTCGAAGTGCTGCGCCTCGCCGAGGGCCTCCAGCAGACGCAGGAAGTATTCCAGGTTGTGGCCGGTGGACCACGGCTGGATGGCGCCCTCGCGCAGGCTGCGCTCCGGGTCCGGGACCAGCAGCTCCGGGTCGACCTCCTTCTTGGTACCCAGGCCGGTGCACTCCGGGCAGGCGCCGTAGGGCGCGTTGAAGGAAAACACCCGGGGCTCGAGATCCTCGATGGCCAGCGGGTGGTCGTTGGGGCAGGCCAGGTGCTCCGAGTAGCGGCGCTCCCGCTCCGGGTCGTCCTCCGGCAGGTCGACGAAGTCGAGCAGCACCAGGCCGCTGGACAGGCCCAGCGCGGCCTCGACCGAGTCGGTCAGCCGCTGCTTGGCGCTCGGCTTGACGGTGAGCCGGTCGATCACCACCTCGATGGTGTGCTTCTCCTGCTTCTTGAGCTTGGGCGGCTCGGTCAGCGGGTGGACCACGCCGTCGACGCGGGCCCGGGCGTAACCCTTGGCCTGCAGCTCGGCGAAGAGATCGACGTACTCACCCTTGCGGCCCCGGATGACCGGGGCGAGCACCATGAACTTGGTGCCCTCGGCCATCGCGAGGACCCGGTCGACGATCTGCTGCGGACTCTGCTTGGAGATCCGCTCGCCACAGACCGGGCAGTGCGGCTCGCCGATGCGGGCGAAGAGCAGCCGCAGGTAGTCGTAGACCTCGGTGATGGTGCCGACGGTGGAGCGCGGGTTACGCGAGGTGGACTTCTGGTCGATCGAGACGGCCGGGCTCAGCCCCTCGATGAAGTCGACGTCGGGCTTGTCCATCTGACCGAGGAACTGCCGGGCGTACGACGACAGCGACTCCACGTAGCGCCGCTGCCCCTCGGCGAAGATCGTGTCGAAGGCCAGGCTCGACTTGCCCGACCCGGACAGCCCGGTGAACACGATGAGAGCGTCCCGGGGCAGGTCGAGACTGACGTCACGCAGGTTGTGCTCGCGCGCGCCACGGATAATGAGTCGGTCGGCCACGGTACGTGTACTCCCGGGTGAAGGTGAAGCGGAGGGTCTGTCCCGCTCTGTGCTGTTTCCGAGCGGTCGTGCGGGCGCGGAAAACACGCCTCGGCAACTCTAGCCCCGAGGTACGACAGTTTCCCCCGCCCGCACATTCCCCCAGCTCAGCGCGGTCGGCCGCGCCGGCCGCGCGCCTTCGACACCGGCCTTTGCCGCCGGGCACGTACCCGACGGCAACGGCCCGGTCAGTAACCCCCGGGCGACGGCGGGCGTGCCGCCCGGCGTCGCGCCGAGCGCCAGCCGCCGTGTCGCTCGGAGGCGAGGCGGGCCACACGCCGCCGGCTCTCGTGCGCCACCTCGCCCTGCAGCCGCCGCCAGCTCTCCCAGCGGCGGGTGGACAGCTCACCGCTGTGCAGCGCGTCCCGGACCGCGCAGGCCGGCTCGCCGTCGTGCCGGCAGTCGGCGTACCGGCAACCCTCGGCCAACCCCGCGATGTCGGCGAACGCCCGGTCCAACCCGGCCACGCCGTCGAGGAGACCGACCGCGCGTACGCCAGGCGTGTCGATCACCGCACCGCCGCCCGGGATGGGCACCAGGGCCCGCCAGGTGGTGGTGTGCCGGCCCTTGCCATCGACCCGGCGGATCGCCTGGGTCGGCATCATCACCGCGCCGGCGAGCGCGTTGACCAGGCTCGACTTGCCCGCGCCGGACGGCCCGAGCAGCCCCAGCGTGCGACCCGGCGCGACCTCGGCGCGCAGCGGCGCCAGCCCGGTGCCCTGCTCGGCGCTGACCGGCAGCACCGGCACACCGGGTGCGACGGCGGCGAGTTGGCGGGCGAGCGCGGCCGGGTCGGCCGCGAGGTCGGACTTGGTCAGCACCACGAGCGGCCGGGCCCCGGACTCGTGGACCAGGGACAGCAGCCGCTCGATGCGGGCCACGTCCGGCTCCGGGTGCACCGGCTCCACCACGGCGGCGGTGTCGAGGTTCGCGGCCAGCACCTGGCCGCTGGCGTCCTTGCCGGCGGTACGGCGGATCAGCGCGGCTCGCCGGGGCAGCACGGCCCCCACCGTGATCCGGCGGTCCGGCCAGTGGGTGAGCAGTACCCAGTCTCCCGCGCAGGGCAGCGCGGAGGGGTCCTGGGCGGCGGCGGCCAACACGGACGGGCCGAGGCTGGCGCGGACCGGGCCGTCGACGGTGAGCACCGTGCAGACTCCCCGGTCCACCCGGGCCACCCGGCCCGGGTGGCGCTCGCCACGTCGGGCGGCGTACGACGCCCGGTCGGCGTCCCAGCCGAGGGCGGTCAGATCGATGGTCATAGCATCCTCATCGGTGTCGAGCTGGTGATGGCGGAACACGCGTGCCACGTCCGGCATGAACTCCACCTCCGTCCGACGTCCGAGTGCCGCATGTGACGCCGACGGTAGGGCGCGACGCGCCGCGCCGAAAGCGATTTCCGCGACGACGGCGCGCAGCCCGCCCGCCCGCTAGGGTCGACGCGTGCGCACAGCCGCGCCGTCCGAGCGACACGGCGCGATGCCACCGCACGGCCGCCGAGCACCTCCTCCACCGGAATGGATGTCGACACGTCATGACCTACAGCGGAGATGTCACCCACGGCGGCCCGCCGGCGGTCCGGGAGTTGCCCGGGCTCACGATCAGCAAGCTGTCGGTCGGCCCGATGGACAACAACGCCTACCTGCTGCGGTGCTCCGGCACCGGCGACCAGGTGTTGATCGACGCCGCCAACGAGGCGCCCCGGCTGCTGGAGCTGATCGGTGACGACGGCCTGACCGCCGTGGTCACCACCCACCAGCACATGGACCACTGGGTGGCGCTGGAGGAGGTGGTCGCCAAGACCGGCGCGCGGACCCTGGTGCACGCCGACGACGCGTCCGGGCTGCCGATCGAGGCGGACCACCTGGCCGAGGGCGACACCGTTGCGGTGGGTGACTGCGCGCTGGAGGTCATCCACATCAAGGGGCACACGCCCGGGTCGATCGCGCTGCTCTACCGCGATCCGGCCGGCACCGCCCACCTCTTCACCGGCGACAGTCTCTTTCCCGGTGGAGTGGGCAACACGGACAAGGACCCGCAGCGCTTCGCCGCGTTGATCGACGACGTCGAGCACAAGCTGTTCGACCAGCTGCCGGACGATACCTGGTTCTACCCGGGCCACGGCAAGGACAGCACCCTGGGCGCCGAACGCCCCGCCCTCCCCCAGTGGCGAACCCGAGGCTGGTAACCCACCCCCGGCCCGGGTCACCCACGAGAGCCCGACCGAGCCACTTCAAGCGGGTCACCCAACGTTGACCAATAACCACAGAAGGTCAAACAACCACCGGCAGACCGAGACCCTGCCGGCGGACCAAGCCCACGACGGGGGCGGGGGGGGGGGGGGGGGGGGGGGGGGGGCGGGGGCGGGGGGGCCCCGCCCCCCCCCCGCCGGCCGTGCCCGGCGCAGGGATCAAGCCTGACCGCCCGGAGCCGGGCACGGCAGGCCCCCGCCCCCAACCGCAACCAGAGTCAGCAACCAAGCGCGATCAGCAACCAAGAGCGATCAGCCGCCGCCGTGCCCCCAGCAACACGACGGTGGCCAGCACCAACCCCACCCCCATGGTCACCAGCAACGGGCTGGGCGCGCCCGGCAGCAGCGCGGCCAGCGACCGTGACGCGATGCCCAGCGCCAGGTAGAGACCGGCCCAGGCCGCCGCGCCGAGGGCCGCGCAGCCGAGGAACCGCCGGTACGACATCCGCAGTCCGCCGGCGGCCAGCGGCAGCAGAGCGTTGAACACCGGCAGGAACGGCGCGACCATCACCATCCGCCCGCCGCCACGGCTGAGGATCCCTTCGGCCGCACTCCAGCGTGACTCGCCGATCCAGCCTCCGACGCGACTGCGGCGCAGGGGTTCGGCGTACCGGCGACCGATCAAAAAGCTCAGCGACCAGCCGGCCAGGCACCCGGCGAGCACCGCGGCGAAGGTGGCCAGCCCGGTGGCCGGGCGTCCCACCCCGACCGCGGCCAGGATTGCCACGTCGCCGGGGATGAGGACGCCGAGCAGCGGTACGGCGTCGAAGAGCATCACCAACCCGAGTACGCCCATCAGGACCAGGATGGGTAGCTCTCCGACCCGGGCCAGCCAATGCGTCATGCCTCGTACGCTATGGCCGTCATGCCACCGTGGACATCCGGTCGCAGCCCTTACCGCCCCCTGGTGTCCACCTCGGGGTCACCCCTGAGGTGGCCGGCGGGTCAGGTGGGTCGCAGCACCCGCACCCGGCGTGGCGACGGGTCCACCGACGGCTCGGTGGTGGGCACCGGGTAGTCGGCCAGCACCAGCAGCCCGTCGACCGGCAGGTGCGCTCGGCCGGGGTCTCCGACCAGCACATCGGCGCCGGAGGCGACGGCCCGTCGCAGAAACGGCAGCATCCGGGCGGCCATCGGCCGGCTGTAGAAGACGTCCCCGGCGACCACCAGGTCCGCGTCGACGCTGTCGCGGTCGAGCAGGTCGTCGCCGTTGACGTCGACGGTGACCCGGTTGGCGCGGGCGTTGACCGTGACGGCCGCCACAGCGTACGGGTCGATGTCGTTGGCGACGACGTCGGCGGCGCCGGCCAGCGCGGCGGCGATGCCCACGAGTCCCGAGCCGGCGGCGAGGTCGAGGACGCGACGCCCGGCGGCCAGCTCTGGGTGGTCCAGCAGGTGCCGGGCGAGGGCCTGGCCGCCGGCCCAGGCGGAGGCCCAGTACGGCGGCGGCAGGGGGTGCCCGGCGAGCGCCTCCATCCGGGCCCACCAGACGATCGCGTCCTCGGCGAGGTGCAGCCGCACCTCCGGGACGAAGGGGGTGGGTACCAGTTGGAGCCGGTCCAGGCCGGCGCCGGGCGCGTCGATCTCGCGCTCCAGCTCGGACAGCGCGGCGGCTGCGGTACCCCTCATCGGCGCAAGCATGCCCCAGGACAGGGTGGTCGGGGCGGGTTTGGCACGCGGGTGACTTGGAGATTTCATCTGAGTTCGAGTAAACACCTACGGCACTTCGGCCGGCAGATCGGGGTTTCGCCCGCTACTGTCGAACAGGTACGGGCGACCATCGGCCTAGAGGCCGGTGGTCCGCCGCTTTGAACAGGGAGAGATGCATGGCAACCGGCACGGTTAAGTGGTTCAACTCGGAAAAGGGCTTCGGCTTCATCGAGCAGGACGGTGGAGGGCCGGACGTGTTCGTCCACTACTCCGCCATCGCTTCGAGCGGTTACCGGGAGCTCAACGAGGGCCAGAAGGTCGAGTTCGAGGTGACCCAGGGCCAGAAGGGCCCGCAGGCGGACAACGTCCGCCCGATGTAGCTCCGTGCCGGTGACGGCGGTCGGTTCCCGGCCGCCGTCGCAGTGCACTCACGACGCTGCCGCGGCGGCGGGCAGGTCCCGCCGCCGCCGGAGCGGTCCGATCAGCAGGATAAACGGGGTGAGCGCCGACCAGGCGGTCATCACGGTGATCGCGGTGCCGACGCCGTAACGCGCGCCGAGCGCCCCGGCCAGCACGGCTGCCAGCGGAATGGTGCCGTAGTTGAGCAGCTGCATGCTCACTGTCACGCGCCCGAGCAGGTGGTGCGGCGTGTACGTCTGCCGGAACGCGCCCTTGACCACGTTGCCGATGGCGACGCCGAGGCTGACGAGCACGCCGCCGAGCGCTGGCCAGAGCAGGCCGACTCCAGGGCCGGCCAACGGGATGAGCAGGGCGGACGGACCGGTGAGCGCCGCCCCGACCAGCAGGGCACGGGCGCTGCCGAAGCGCCGGGCCACCACGGTCGCCAGCAGCGCGCCGATGATCCCTCCAACGCTCATCACCCCGACGAGCACGCCCACCAGGCCCGGCGCGAGTCGTAGTTCGCGGACCAGGAACACGACCAGGACCGCCTGGTAGCCGATCAGACCGATGTTGCTGGCCGCGCCGTAGAGCGTCAGCACCCGCAGGTACGGGTCACCGAAGACGAAGCGAAGCCCGTCGGCCATGTCCCGGCGCAGCGATCGGGAGTGGTCCCGCCGTCCCGGACGCGCCTCGGCGGTGCGGATCCGCAGCAGGAACACCGCGGAGAGCAGGAACGTCAGCGCGTCCAGCAGCAGCGCGGCGACCGCGCCGACGAGTTGGGCGATCAGACCCGCGATGCCGGGCCCGACGACGTAGCTCACCGTCTGGGTGGCCTGGAGCTTCGCGTTGCCGTCGGGTAGTTGCTCGGGTCGCAGCAGCACCGGCAGGTAGACCTGGTCGGCGGTCTCGAAGAAGACCCGCGCCACGCCCGCGCCGAGGGCCACCAGCAGGAGTTGCGCGACGGTGAGGCGGCCCAGCAGCGCGGCCACCGGCACACTGAGGAAGGCGAGCGCGCAGATCAGGTCGCAGACCACCATGAGCGGCCGGCGCGGCAACCGGTCCACCCACGCGCCGGCCGGCAGGCCGATCAGCAGCCAGGGCAGCCAGGCGGCGGCGGTGATTACCGCGACCTGGAAGGTGCTGGCGTCGAGTACGGCGACCGCCACCAGCGGGAGCGCGACAACGGTGACGTTGCTGCCGATGCTGCTGACCGTCTGGCCGGCCCAGAGCAGGCGGAAGTCGCGGTGGCGCAGCAGCCCACCGACCGGTCGGACCGGCGTGGGGTCGGTGCGGGTGGCCGCCGTCACGGCCGGGCCGGTACGCCGTGGACGAACACGAACACCGGCTGCCGCTCGACGCCGTCGTCGGACCGCTCGCGGTCCTCCCAACGGGCGAGCAGGGCGTTGATTTCGGCGCCCAGCTCGTCCAGCTCCTCGGGCGTGAGGTGCAGCCACCGGTCGGAGGAGAACGGCGCGTCGCCCCAGGCGGCCTGCGCCGTCTCCTCGACGGCGTGCCAGGCGCGGGCCAGCGCGACGTGCCGGTCCAGGTTGAGCGAGGTGGCGGCGTCGGCGACGGCGCGGTCGGCGGGGTCGGTGTCGAAGTCGGCCGTGGACCAGCGCACCCCTCGGGTGACCAGTCGCCACCAGCGTTCGCGGCGGTCCCGGGCCAGCTCGGGGGCTTCGGCGACCAGGTCGGCGGCGGCGAGCACCTTGAGGTGGTGACTGACGTTCGCCGGCGCCTGGTCGGTGCGTTCGGCGAGCATGCCGACGGTCGACGGCCCGTGCACCTTGAACACGTCCATCAACCGGCGGCGCAGCGGGTGTGCCATGGCGGCCAGCACCCGTGAGTCGGTGACCTGGCGTACGTCGGGCTTCTCCATACCGGCAGCATGGCATCAGCAAGAGAAATTGCGCAACTGTTATTGCTCAACATTTCTTGCGAACCGCCGGGCGGGTGGAGGCGGCCCGGTGGGGTCGGGCCGCCTCCCGTTCAGGCGACGAGCCGGCGGGCCAGCTCGTCGGCGACCTGCTTGGCGATGGTGGGTGGGATGGCCGCGGCGATCTCTTCCGGCGTCAGCCCGGCCAACACGCCCTGGATGATCGCCTCCTCGTCGGTGAAGTCCTTCCCGGCCAGCGCCTTGAGCATGGTCTGCAGGTCGGTGAGCTGCTTCGTCATCGCCTGCAGGTTCCAGTTGCCGGTGACCGGGGCGCCGGTGTCGTCCCGGCCCTCCGCCAACCGGGTGTAGATCTGTCCGATCGGGTTGCGGCCGTCCAGCACGGTCAGGTTCTTGTGGACGGTGGCCAGCCAGTTGTGCTCTTCGGGGGTCATGTCGTCGTCCTCCAGGAGTCCGATGGAGCTGAGGTAGCGGCGGAACAGGGGGCGCTGGTCACGGCCCGCCTTGATGGCGTCGCGGAAGAAACTGAAGTGGGTGTGCCAGCGGTGCGAGCTGTCGCCGGTGGTGCGTTTGCCGAGTCGGTCCCACCGCTTCACGGTCGTACCGTCGGGGCTGTAGATGATCTCGCGGATGTCCCGGGTGTCGGCCGCGTTCGCGACGCACTGACCTACACACCACACCGAGAAGCTGGGCAGGGTGTGCCTACCGCCACCGGAGAGGACGTCGAACTCGCCGACGTCGATCGCCGCCGCGTCCAGGGTCAGTCCGGACCGATCCCGGGGTGACTCGACCACCGAGTAGTCGTTCGGGACCACCCGGTCCGAGCCGCAGTGATAGCCGCCCCGGTGGTCCGGGTCGCCGACGATGCCGACCTCGGCCGGATCGAGGTCGTCCGGGCCGGGCGCGTTGTCGAGGTGGTCAAGGAGCAGGCGTCGAAGGTCCAACAGATTATCCGGGGCCCGCGTCATGGGGTCCCCCTCTCAGGTGGGGCGGGGACCGGGCGCGACGTCACACCGCGTACGCGGTGTTGGGCTGTGGGCGAGCCCGGTCTGGTGGTGCACGGCGCCGGGCGTTGACCCAACCATAGCCCGCATTTTCGGTAAATGCCCAGCTCAGAGGCGCTCTGTTCAGATTGGAGGCGAAGCCGGGGCAGAGTGGACGATCGGCAACAGCAGCGCCGAGGGGTGCGCCGGGCCGTGAAGCACCTGCCGCGAACCGGCACGCAGCGTCACCGCCGTACCGAGAGGTTCGCCGGTGCCGGGGTTGCGTGCCCACCGCGGATGGGCGCCACCGGCGACCTGCACCCGCAGCCGGTGCCCGGTGCCGAACCGGTACGCGGTCGGCCAGAGCGTCACCGGCACCCGCAGCACCCCGGACGGGTCGGTGGGAAAGCGTTCGGGCGTCACCCGCACCAGACCGTCGCACACGTTCCACGACCGACCGCGCCGGTCCACATCGCACAGCCGCACGAAGACGTCCAGATGCGGCAGTTCGCTCCGGACGTGCAGCTCGGCGCGTACCGGGCCGATCACCTCGACCGGCTCGACGAGCGGCGCGCTGGTGTAGGTCAGCACGTCGGGGCGGGCTTCGACCTGCCGGTTGTCCACCGGTCCGGCTCGCTGGGCGACCAGCAGCGGCCCACCCAGCGACGGAGTGGGGTCGGCCGGGTCGTACCGAAACCCGTCGGCCGTCGACGTGACCGGGGGACGTACCGCCAGCTCACCGCCCGGATGCGGGTGCCAGGCGGTCCGGACGGTCGGCGGTGGCCAGTCCGGCAAGTCCCGCCAGCCGCCGGGTCCACCCACGTGCAGCCGGACGGGGGCGGCGCGGGGCGGGGGTTCGTCGTCCAGCGGCCCGTCGAGGTGCTCGTCGAGCCAGGTCAACCCCTCCCGCAGGGCCGCCACGAACAGCCCGGGGCTGCCGTGGGTCCAGGGCCCGATCACCAGGCGCGGTCGAGGGCCGTTGGCGCGCAGGGTGGCGTAGTCGTCGAGTTGGGCGGGCAGGAAGATGTCGTGCCAGCCGGTGACCATGACCACCGGCGCCCGCACCCGGGCCACCCGGTCGGCGAAGACCCGCTCGCGCCAGTACGCCGCCTCCGGGGTGTGGTGGCGCAGCCACTCCTGAAAGAACGGGATGCTGACACCGGTCGCCACCCGGTCGGCGTCCGCGAGCGGCAGATGCGCCAGCGCGGCGGCCAGCCGGGGCTGGCCGCGCTTGAGTTCCCACTGCCGGGCCAGCCACGGCACGGTCTGGGCGTGCAGCAGCTCGGCCCAGGTCAGCACGGTGTCCAGGGCGAACGACTCCCCCGCGTACGTCGAGTCCCGGGTGGCCGAGGCGGTCACCACGGCGACCATCGCGCGCAGCTCCTCGCCGGCGTCGGCGGCCAGCGCCCACTGGGCGAAGCCCTGGTAGCTGACGCCGAACGTGCCGAACGCCCCGGACCACCAGGGCTGGCGGCGCAGCCAGTCGAGGGTGTCGACCCCGTCGTCGCGCTCGTGCACCAGCGGGGCGAAGGTGCCGCCCGAGCCGCCGGTGCCCCGGCAGGACTGGATCACGGCGTGCCGGCCCCGCGCGGCGAGCAACCGGCCGAGCAGCCGCAAGGGACCACCCCGCCCGTACGGGGTGCGGATCAGCACGGCCGGCGCGGATGCGCGGTGCGGCGCCTAGTGGTCGGTGCGGAGCACCACGCCGTCCCGGGTGCGGACCGGTATGTCCCGGGTGGCCCGGACCGGGCCGGGACGCGTCACGGGCAGCCGCAGCGCGGCGGCGGCGAGGCGGGCGACGAGCCGGCCGGGCACGGTCAGCCCGTCGTCCGGTGGGGCGCCCCGGGCCGGGTGGCACGGACCGCCTCACGGTGCGCCCGCAGCGACTCGCCCATCTCGGCCAGGAACCGGTGCACCACTTCCAGCTCGTCGTCGTCGAAGCGGTCCATCACGGTGTCGGTACGGACGCCCAGCGGCCGGAAGAACTCCATCGCGAGGGCGGCGCCCTGGTCGGCGTAGTGCAGCAGCACCTTGCGCCGGTCGGTGGTGTCCCGATCGCGGCGGATGTGCCCGGCCCGTTCCAGGCGGTCGATCAGGGCGGTGACCGAGCCGGAGGACAGGTTGAGCTGCTCACCGAGGCGGCCGGGGGTGATCGGGTCGCCGAACAGTTCGGCGTCCATGACGGCGATCAACGCGTTCAGGTCGGTCGGGTTGAGGCCGTGCAGGTTGGCGAAGGCGTGACCGACCTGCTGGGCGTCCACCGCGTACCGCCGGAGGTTGTTGGTGATCTCGGCGACCAGCTGCTCGCGGCGCGTGTCGCGCCGCCGGTACATGCCGTGAGTCGCCACGTCGCGCCGCTTCTCCCCGTCGTCGGTCTCCCGGGTTGCAGCATAGAGCAGCCGCCGATAATCTCGGCAATCAAGATACTTGGCTTTCGAAAGACCTAGGGGTCAGCGATGTCCGTCTTCAGCAGGGTCGCGCGGGGTCGGCTGGCCGCCTGGCTGACCGTCGCCGCCGCGCTCGTCGTCGCCGCGGTCGTCTTCGGTGTCCCGCGGCCGGACAACCCGGCGCCGGTCTCCGCCACCGGCCTGGACGCCACGTGGCAGTCGACCCAGGTGCAACGCCTCCAGGACCAACTACCCACCAGCGACGTCCAACCGGCCATCGTGGTCGTCAGCCGCGAGGGCGGCGGAGCGCTGAGCGACGCCGACCGGGCCGCCCTGGCCTCCCGCTCCGGCTACCTGGGCCGATTCGCGGTGGGCGGCCGGGTGAGCCCTCCACAGGTCTCCCCGGACGGTACGGTCGCGCTCGTCGCCGTCCCGCTGGACACCTCCGGCGGTCAGGAGGAGATCACCGCACGGGTCGCCGAGCTGCGCGACGCGCTGTCGGACCTGCCCGACCCGCTGGCCGCCGAGGTCACCGGCGCCCCCGCCCTCACCGCCGACCTGTCGTCGGTCTTCGAGGGCGCCGACGTCACCCTGCTCGCGGTGACCGCCGCCGTGGTCGCCCTGCTGCTGCTGATCACGTACCGCAGTCCGTTCCTGTGGATCGTGCCGCTGGCCGTCGTCGCCGCGACCGAACAACTCACCCTGCGCGCGGTGGACACGATCGTGCCGGCCGTCGGCATCAACCTCCAGCAGGGCCAGGTCACCGGCATCGCCAGCGTGCTGGTGTTCGGCGCCGCCACCGACTACGCCCTGCTGCTCATCGCCCGCTACCGCGAGGAGCTGCGGCGCGAGCAGGACCGCTTCGCGGCGATGCGGGCCGCGCTGCGCCGTACCGCCGAGCCCATCCTGGCCAGCGGCGGCACCGTGGTGCTCGGTGTGCTCACCCTGCTGCTCAGCGAGCAGGAGACGAACCGGGCACTGGCCGTGGCCTGCGCCACCGGTGTGGTCTTCGCCATGCTCTCGGCGCTGTTCGTGCTCCCCGCCGTGCTGGTGCTCTTCGGTCGCGGCCTGTTCTGGCCGTTCGTACCCCGGGTCGGCGGTCCGGCCCGTGAGGGCCGGCTCTGGGGCCGGCTCGGCGGCCTCGTACGACGCCGGCCGGTGGCGGTCGCGGCGCTGTCGACCCTGTTGCTCGGCGGCCTGGCCCTCGGTGGGCTCGGGATTCGCACCGGCCTGTCCGAGACCGAGCAGTTCCGGGCCGCGCCCGAGGCGGTGACCGGCGCGCAGACCCTGGCCCGCGCGTTCCCCGCCGGCAGCACCCAGCCGGTGGCCGTGCTCACCACCCCGGCGGCGGTACGGGCGGTCACCGACGTCGCCGCCGCCGTACCCGGCGTCGCCTCGGCGCGACCGGGGGACGCCGGACAGGCCGTCGCCCAGGTCGACGTGGTGCTGGACGCCGAGCCCGGCACGCCCGCCTCGGACCGTGCGATCGAGGCGCTTCGCGACGCGGTCGCCGCCGTTCCCGGCTCCGCTCCCCCGGCCGTCAGCGGCGTCGAGCCGCCCGCCGGGGCGATCGTGGGCGGCTCGGTGGCCGCGACGTACGACTCCGACGAGGCCAACGACCGGGACCTGCGCCTCATCCTGCCGATCATCCTGCTGCTGGTCGGCGCGGTGCTGGTGCTGCTGCTGCGGGGTCTGGTCGCGCCGGTCCTGCTGGTGCTCACCGTGATCGCGTCGTTCTTCGCCAGCCTCGGCGCGGCGTGGCTGCTCTTCGACCACGTGCTGGACTTCCCGGCGCTGGACAGCGGCGTGCTGCTGCTCGCCTTCGTGTTCCTGGTGGCGCTCGGTGTGGACTACAACATCTTCCTGGTCACCCGGGCGCGCGAGGACGCCCGCAGCGCCGGCACCCGCGACGGCATGCTCTCCGCGCTGCGGGTCACCGGAGGTGTCATCACGAGCGCCGGGGTGCTGCTGGCGGCCGTGTTCGCCGTGCTGGGCGTGCTGCCGCTGATCACGCTGACGCAGATCGGCATCATCGTGTGCATCGGCGTGCTGCTGGACACGCTGCTGGTCCGCACGGTCCTGGTGCCGGCGCTGGCATTCCTGCTCGGTGACCGCTTCTGGTGGCCGGGCCGCGTCGCCGCCCACCCGGACGTCGACGCTCCGACGACGCCCGAGCCGGTGACCGCACGGGACTGACCGCCCACGCGCCGGGGGGCGGGGCCGGGAGGTGCCCGACCCCGCCCCCGGCGGCGTGCTCAGTAGCCCAGGCAGACGCACTCGGTCATCAGCGCCCGCACGTTGCGCACGTACGACGGGTTCGGGATGGCGAGGGGCTCGCCCTCCTGCGCCACCGCCCCGTGCCCGAAGTTGTACGCGGCGATGACCGCGTTGAGCAGGCAGGAGTCCAGTTCGGCGGTGCACAGGTCCGCGTCGAGCCGGAAGTCGGACTCGAAGTACATGTCGCCGATGTACTTGGTCAGCCAGGCCAGGTAGTTGGCGCCCAGGTACGCGTTGTCCTGGTAGGCGGCGATGTCGTAGCTCTGGTCGAAGCGCTGGTTCATCCAGGTGGCGGTGCCCGGCATGACCTGCATCAGCCCGACGCCGCCGTCACAGGCGTAGATGTTGGACTGCCAGCCGCTCTCCTGCCAGGCCGTGGCCTTGAGCAGATTGAGTGGGATCTTGAGGTCGGGGGCGGAGCTGGGCCAGTAGGTGCGGGCGGCGGCAGCGGACAGCGCCGTCTTCACGTCGGCACGGCTCGCCTGCGTGCCCTTGTAGCTGGGCTTGCAGGACGAGGGGGCGGGCTTCGGCGGCACCGGCGGGACATTCGTCTCGGTGGGCGCCTTGGCGACCACCCGCGGCTTCGTGGCCGGCGACGTACGCGTCGGCTTCTTCGACGGCTTCGGAGAGGCCGACGCGCTGCGACTCGGGGCGGTGCCCATCGCCGCCACCCCGCTCGGCGAGGGGCTCGCCTCGACGGACGGCTCGTCGACCGGCTCGTCGGTCGGCGCATCGGTGACCGAGACGGGGGCGCCGGCCTGGTCCTGCGGGCGTTCCCCCTTGCCGGCGCAACCCACTGTGCCGCCGGCTAACAGGAGGCCGGCGAGCACGAGCGCGCCCACCCGACCGGCTCGTTGACGCATGGTGATCCTCCCCCGTCGAACAGTCGCCGCAGATTAGCAAGGTTCGACGGGCCGGGGTTGCCCCTGCGACGGGCGGACCGGACCGGTCGAGGGTTCCCGTCCTCCGACCGCACGGTCCCGGGTGGCCCAGGCGACCATGAACACCACCGTCCACAGCACGCCGAGCAGCACCGCCGCCGCCGTACCGCTCGCCGTGTCCAGGCCCAGGTAGAGCCGGGCGACGCCGACCCCCAGCACGCCCGCGGCGGCCGCCGTCCACGCGGCCACCGCCACCGGCCAGCGCGCGTTGCGCGACACCAGCCAGGCGAGGGTGCAGAGGCTCGCCGCGACCACGGCGTTCTGGGTCGGGAACGGGGCGGCCTCGTTCCCACCCGGGCCGCCGTGCGTGCCGGTCAACTCGGCCACCCCGGCCAGCACCACGAGCGGCACGAACGCGCCGACCGTGCCCACCACGCTCAGCAGGTCGGTACGCAACGGGCGGCGACGCCACGCCAGTACCGCCGCCACCATCGCCACCAGCACGATCAGCGCCCACCCCCGGACCAGTGACACCACGACCAGGGTGGCGTCGGCCGCGTCCGGAGTACGGCGGGCGGTGAACCAGACGTCGATCGCCCCGTCCAGCGCCGCCAGTCCGCTGTTGCGCACCACCACGGCGAGCAGGCCGGCGATGGCCAGCCCGGCGGCGAAGAGCAGCAGCAGCCCGACGGCCAGGTTTAGCAGCAGCGTCCAGGTCGGTCCGATCCGCATGGCCACCAGGAAGAACAGCACCCCGTAGCGGGCGCTGAGCCAGCGCACCGGCGGCAGCGCGGCGGCCCGCGACAGCAGAGCGCGTGCCGGATCGGGGTTGCGCCCGAGCCACCGACCGGCGAGCACCACCCCCAGCAGTCCCGCCAGCAACGCCAGTGCCGCGCCGGTGGCCCGGCCGAGCACCCGGGAGACCGTGTCGTACGACTCACCGGCGAGGTTGCCGAGCAGGATCGAGCCGCCCACCCAGGTCGCCACCCCGGCCAGGTTCCAGACGGCGAACCGCCGGTACGGCATGCCGGCCGCACCGGCCAGCCGGGGCACCAGGGTCCGGGCGAAAGCCACCCATCGGGCGGCGAACACGCCCCGCCCACCCAGGCGGGCCAGCATGGCGTCGGCGCGGGCCCACCGCTGCGGCCCGACCCGGTGACCCAGCCCGGCGCGCAGCCGAGGGCCGTACCGCCGTCCGGCCCGAAAGGCCAGCCCATCGCCGAGGACCGCCGCGACGATCATCGCGAGCAACGCCGGCCCGAGCCGCAAGGTACCGTTGTAGGTGAGGAAGCCGACGAGCAGCAGGGTAGCCTCACCCGGCACCAGCAGGCCGAAGATCACCGCGGTCTCGCCCGCCACGATCAGCGCGGCGACCAGGTAGATCCACAGGGTGGGCAGACCTTGCACCCAGGTCAGCAGGTCGTGCACTCAGGCCCCCGGGACACGGGAGCCAGCATGCCAGCCGGGGGAACCACCGGCACAGCGGTTTCACCATAGATCAGGGGCACCTGGGGGTGACCCCGACGCAGCCTGCGCGAGCGCAGGCGGAAGGATAGAGGGTATGCAGCTTCGCACCGACCTCCGCAATGTCGCCATTATCGCTCACGTCGACCACGGCAAGACCACCCTGGTCGACGCCATGTTGCGGCAGGCCGGCGCGTACGGCGCACGAGGCGAGAACACCGAGCGGGTGATGGACTCCGGCGACCTGGAGCGGGAGAAGGGCATCACGATCCTGGCCAAGAACACCGGCGTGCGGTACCTGCCCGCCGATGGTTCGGACCCGGTCACGATCAACATCATCGACACCCCGGGCCACGCCGACTTCGGCGGCGAGGTCGAGCGCGGCCTGACCATGGTCGACGGCGTGGTGCTGCTCGTCGACGCCAGTGAGGGCCCGCTCCCGCAGACCCGCTTCGTGCTGCGCAAGGCGCTGCGGGCCCGGATGCCGATCATCCTGGTGATCAACAAGGTGGACCGTCCGGACGCCCGGATCAAGGAGGTCGTGGACGACACCTACGAGCTCTTCCTCGACCTGGACGCCGACGAGGAGCAGATCGACTTCCCGATCGTCTACGCCTGCGCCCGGGACGGCATCGCCTCGCTGACCCAGCCGGCCGACGGCTCGGTGCCCGACGACAGCGACTCCCTGGAGCCGCTGTTCCGCACCCTGCTGGACACCATCCCGGCCCCGGCGTACGAGGACGACGCGCCCCTGCAGGCGCACGTCACCAACCTCGACGCGTCGCCGTTCCTCGGCCGCCTCGCGCTGTGCCGCGTCCGACAGGGCACCATCAGCAAGGGCCAGACCGTGGCCTGGTGCCGCACCGACGGCAGCACCCAGCGGGTCCGCATCTCCGAGATGCTGATGACCGAGGGTCTGGAGCGCAAGCCGGCCGAGACCGCCGGCCCGGGCGACATCATCGCCGTCGCCGGCATTCCGGAGATCATGATCGGTGAGACGCTCGCCGACGTGGAGAACCCGGTGGCGCTGCCGCTGATCACCGTCGACGAGCCGGCCATCTCGATGACCATCGGCACCAACACCTCGCCGCTGGTCGGCAGGGTCAAGGGCTCCAAGGTCACCGCCCGGATGGTCAAGGACCGCCTCGACAAGGAGCTGGTCGGCAACGTGTCGCTGCGGGTCCTGCCGACCGAGCGGCCGGACGCCTGGGAGGTGCAGGGCCGTGGCGAGCTGGCGCTGGCCATCCTGGTCGAGCAGATGCGCCGGGAGAGCTACGAGCTGACCGTCGGCAAGCCGCAGGTCGTCACCCGGGAGATCGACGGCAAGACCTGCGAGCCGGTCGAGCGGCTGACCATCGACGCCCCGGAGGAATACCTGGGCGCGATCACCCAGCTCCTCGCGACCCGCAAGGGCCGGATGGAGCAGCTGGTCAACCACGGCACCGGCTGGATCCGGATGGAGTGGCTGGTGCCGGCGCGCGGCCTGATCGGCTTCCGCACCGAGTTCCTGACCGACACCCGGGGCACCGGCATCCTGCACCACGTCTTCGAATCGTACGAGCCGTGGTTCGGCGAGCTGCGCACCCGCAACAACGGCTCGCTGGTCGCCGACCGCTCCGGCGTGGTCACCGCCTTCGCGATGATCAATCTGCAGGAGCGCGGCCAGATGTTCGTCGACCCGACCACCGAGGTGTACGAGGGCATGATCGTCGGCGAGAACTCCCGCTCCGACGACATGGACGTCAACATCACCAAGGAGAAGAAGCTCACCAACATGCGGGCCTCGACCTCCGACGAGACCGAGAAGCTGATCCCGCCGCGCAAGCTCTCGCTGGAGCAGGCGCTGGAGTTCTGCCGCGAGGACGAGTGCGTCGAGGTCACCCCGACCGCGGTGCGCATCCGCAAGGTGGTGCTCGACCAGCAGCAGCGCGGCCGGGCCGCCGCCCGCCGTAAGCACGCCGGCTGATCCACAGCCGCACCGGGGCGCGTCGGCCGATTGCGGCCGGCGCGCCCTCGCGCTTTCCCGCCGGGGTACGTCCGCCCGACGCCGTCCTCCTCGACTACGGTCACCGGCATGACCTGGGATGATCTCGACGCCTTCCTGGACGCGGTGCCAGGCACCGTCTCGGCGTACGTGGGTCGACTCGACGCGCCCCCGAGCTGGACCCGCCACGCCCACGCCGGCCACTACGCCGCCAGCACCATGAAGGTGGCGGTGCTGGCGGCGCTGCACCGCGCGGCCGAGGCCGGCACGCTCGACCTGGACGCCGACGTCCCGGTGGTCAACGAGTTCGACTCGGCCCAGCCCGGCGCGCCCCGCTTCTCCTGCGCCCCGCACTACGACAACGATGACGCGGTCTGGGACCGGCTCGGCGACACGGCGTCGCTGCGCTGGCTGGCCGAGCGGATGATCGTGCGGTCCAGCAACCTGGCCACCAACCTGGTCATCGGGCACGTCGGGCTGCCCGCGGTGGCCGAGGTGTGGGCCCTCGCCGACGCCCGGGACAGCGTCACCGGCCGCGGCATCGAGGACTTCGCGGCCCGCGACGCCGGCATCACCAACACGGTCACCGCCGCCGACCTGGCCGCCCTGCTGGGCGGGCTGGCCAGCGGCGTCACGACCCCCGGCCGTCTCGCCTCGCCGGCCGGGTGCGCCGCCATGCTGGACGTGCTGCTCGCGCAGGAACACCGCGAGGACCTGGCCGCCGGCCTGCCCGAGGGCACCCGCATCGCGCTGAAGAACGGTTGGGTACGCGGTGTGCGCCACGGTGTCGGCGTGGTGCTGCCGGACGACGCCCCGCCGTACGTGATCGCCGTGTGCACCACCACCGACCTGCCCGACGGCGACGACGACGCCTGCGAACTCCTCGCCCGCGTCTCGGCCCGGGTCTGGGCGGCCCGCCACCGCCTCTGAGCCCGACGGGCCTCACTCCAGCAGGTTGGCCCGCAGCGCCCCGACGACCTCGTCGGTCAGCCCCAACCCGTCGCGCAGGTACCCGTCGAACGAGCCGTGCACCCGACGTACCTCCTGATAGGCGGCGTCGAGGTACGCGGGGCGGACCTCCAGCACCGGCAGCACCGCGTCGACGTCCAACGCGGGCCGCTGGCGGCGCATCGCCTCGACGATCACCGCGCGCAGGCTCTCGGTCAGCGCGTTGTTGCGCAGGTAGTCGGCTCGGATCGACGCCTCGTCCACCCCGAGGGCGGTGAGCAGGATGACGGTGAGCCAGCCGGTGCGGTCCTTGCCGGCCGAGCAGTGGTACACCAGCGGCAGGTTCTCCGGACGGGCGGCGAGGCGTACCGCCGCGCCGAAGTTGCGGCGGGCCGACTCGCCGGTGACGAACCACCGGTAGATCTCGGTCATCGCCCCCGCCGTGCCCTGCCGGGCCAACTCGGCGTACGCGTCGAGGTCGTGCCCGAGCAGCACCGCCGAGACGTACGTGAAGACGGGGTGCTCCGGATCGTGCACCGGCAGGTGCGCCACCCTCGGCTCGCCGGCCAGCCGGTCGGGCGGCGCGACGTCGATCTCCGTGCCGTCGCGCAGGTCGACCACGCAGGCCGGCGCGAGTGTCGCGAGTACCGGCAGGTCAACGTCGGTGAGCCGGCCCAGCGCCGGGGTGCGGACGAGCTGGCCGGCGCGCACCCTGCGACCACCTGCGCCGACCAGGCCGCCCAGGTCACGGGCGTTCGGCGCGCCCACCAGTTGCCAGTCCCGTACGACCATCCGGCCCACCCTCCCGCCGTGTTCCTGCCTATAGGGTGCCTCAATGACGATCTCGGCGGTACGCACCCACCGGGTTTCTGCCCCCTTACACACCCCGTTCGTCACCGCGCTGCGCCGCACCACCACGGTGGACACGTTGATCGTCGAGCTGGTCGACGCCGACGGTCGGTCCGGCTTCGGTGAGGCGCCGCAGGTGTGGCAGGTCACCGGCGCCTCGGTCGCCGGGGCCGAGGCCTGCGTCCGCGAACTGCTCGGTCCGCTGCTGTCCGGACGCGACCCGGACGACCTGGTGGCCCGCTGCGCCGAGGTGCAGCGGGCGGTGGTGGGCAACGAGGCGGCGAAGGCGGCGGTGGACGTCGCGCTGCACGACCTGGCGGCGCGGCGTTTGGGCGTACCCCTGGCGCGGTTGCTCGGTGGTACGACCCTGCGGGTCCCGACGGACGTCACCCTCGCCGCGGGCGACGCGGTCGACCTGGCGGCGGCCGCGCGCCAGCGGCGGGCCGACGGCTTCGGCGTGCTGAAGCTCAAGGTCGGCACGGACGCGGCGGGTGACCTGGACCGGGTACGGGCGGTACGCGCGGCGGTCGGCGCGGACGTGCGGATCCGGCTGGACGCCAACCAGGGTTGGACGCCGCGCGAGGCGGTCCGGGTGATCCGTGGCATCGAGGACGCCGGGCTGGACGTGGAGCTGGTCGAGCAGCCGGTGGCCCGCTGGGACCTGGACGGGCTGGCGTGGGTCAGCGACCGGGTGTCGGTGCCGATCCTGGCCGACGAGGCGGTCTTCGGGGTCCGCGACCTGGTGGAGGTGATCCGCCGCCGGGCCGCCGACATGGTCAACGTCAAGCTGGCCAAGTGTGGCGGGCTGCACCCGGCGCGCACGCTCCTGGAGTTGGCCCGCGCGCACGGGCTCGGCACGGTGGTCGGGTCGATGATGGAGAGTCAGGTTGGCATCGGCGCGGCGGCGAGCCTGGTGGCCGCGTACGGCACCACGGCGGTCGCCGACCTGGACGCGGCGTGGTGGCTGGCCTGGTCGCCGGTGCAGGGCGGGATCCGCTACGAGGGGCCGACGGTGGTCCTACCGGACGCGCCTGGCCTGGGCATTTCCGGTTTGGCTGAAGTAAAGATGCAGACTCGTGGTTGAAGACCGGCGGTTTTCTTCATAGGGTTGCCCCCGGACAGCCGACACGAGCTGGGGGTCGATGTGGAGCTTCAACCGGGCCGCGAGGCCGTCGTCCGGGTCGCGGTGGCGACGCTGTGGTCAGCTCCCGAGGCGGTCCGGACGGTCGACGGTCCCGCGCTCACGGCCGGCGTCGACATCCCGACCTGGGTCTCCGGCCTGGACACCGACCAGCAGGTCGGCGACTGCGTGTTGAGTCAACTCCTGCTCGGCGAGCGGGTGCTGATCGACGAGCTGCGCCCGGACGGCTGGGCCCGGGTCGTCGCCGTCGAGCAGCCGGCCGCCAAGCTCGATCCCCGCGGCTACCCGGGCTGGCTCCCCGCCGACCAGCTGACCCCCACCGCTCCCACCCTCAGCGGCGACCCGCTCGTCGTGGACGCGACCGTCACCGGGCTGCACGCCACCCCGGACGGGCCGGTCATCCTGCCGGGAGTCGTCGTGGGCACCCGTCTCGTCCCGGCCGGTCCCGCCCGCGACGGCTGGCGGGCGGTCCACGTCCCGGGCCGGGCCGCGCCGCTCTGGCTGCCCGACGGGCACCTCGTCCCGCCGTCGAGCGGGCCAGCCAGCGCCGCCGACGCGCTCGCGGTGGCCCAGCGGCTGCTGGACGTGGCCTACATCTGGGGCGGGCTGTCGGCGTACGGCATTGACTGCTCGGGCCTGGTCCACCTGGCCTGGCGCCGGTTCGGGGTGCTCCTGCCCCGCGACGCCGACGACCAGGCCGTGGCGACGACCCCCCTCGACCTGGGCGCGGAGCGCCCCGGCGACCTCTACTTCTTCGCCCGTCCCGGCCGGAAGATCCACCACATCGGCATCGTCACCGCCGTCGCCGACGGCTCGACCGACCGGCGGATGCTGCACGCCTGCTACCGACGGCGGCGGGTGATCGAGGAGCCCCTACCGGCGGACCGGACGGCCACCCTCGTGGGCGTGCACCGGGTCTGACCGGCCGGCCCGTCGCGGCGCCGGCCTCAGCGCCGGGCCGCGGCCAGCTCGCGACGCCGGTCCCGCGCGGACTTGACCAGGCTGGCGACGGTGGCGACGCCCAGCGTGCCGATGATGACCAGCAGGGACAGCCAGATCGGGATGTGCGGCGCCCACCCGACGTGCTCCCCGCCGTTGATGAACGGCAGGTTGTTGTCGGCCAGCGCCTCCAACACGAGTTTGACGCCGATGAAGCCCAGGACGACGGCCAGTCCGTAGCTCAGGTAGATCAACCGGTCGAGCAGGCCGCCGAGCAGGAAGTAGAGCTGACGCAGACCCATCAGCGCGAACACGTTCGCGGTGAAGACCAGGTACGGCTCCTGCGTGATGCCGAAGATCGCCGGAATCGAGTCCAGCGCGAAGATCAGGTCGGTGGTGCCGATCGCGATCATCACGATCAGCATCGGCGTGAACAGCCGGCGCCCATTCTCGTGGGTCGTCAGCTTCGCGTCGTCGTAGCCCTTGGAGATCGGCAGCGCCCGGCGGCTCCACCGGATCAGGAGGTTCTCGGAGAACTCGTCCTCGTCCGGCTCACCCTGGCGGGCCAGGTTGATCGCCGTGTAGATGAGGAACGCGCCGAAGATGTAGAAGACCCAGGAGAACTGCGAGATCAACGCCGCTCCGGCGGCGATGAACCCGCCACGCATCACCAACGCCAGCACGATGCCGATGAGCAGCACCTTCTGCTGGTACTGCCGGGGCACCCCGAACCGGGCCATGATGATGACGAAGACGAAGAGGTTGTCCACCGAGAGGCTGTACTCGGTGAGCCAACCGGTGTAGAACTGCCCCGCCGCGCTGGCCCCGGAGGCCAGCCAGACACCGGCGCCGAAGAGCAGGGCGAGGCCGACATAGAAGGCGACCCAGAGGCTCGACTCGCGCACGCTCGGCTCGTGCGGGCGCCGACCGATGATCAGCAGATCGACGAGCAGCACCGCAGACAGTGCGACGAGGGTCCCCGCCCACACCAATCCGGACACGTCCAACGTTCATTCCTCCGGCAGACACGCGGCGTCGGGCACACCGTACGCCCCTGGCGGGGCCGGCGTGCCGCTGTCGCTCACTCTGGTGACTGTCGGAGGTCTCTTCCGCCCCCGACCCGCGAGCGGGACGGCGACCGACGAAGCCGGGTCGGTCGCCGAAAATCCAGCGATCGTCCGTGCTGACGACTTCGTCGCGGGGGAATACTCCCCTCCTCGCAGACCATTGTTGCCCACCACGCGCCGTGATCACACCTGGGGCCTGGAGTGTCCGTCACACCCTCTTGGCCGTCCTAGGAGGCTAGCGTGTCGGGTGCGCTGATCGGGTCGGTGAACGACCAGCCGGACGCCAGCAGGTCGTCGCAGACCCGCACGGCCCGCGCCAGCCGCTCGGCGTGCGACCCGGTCAACTCCACGACCGGCACCCCCGACCCGGCCAACTCGTCGCGGAACCGGTCGGTCATCCAGGCCCGCAGGTGCTCACCGTCGCGCAACCCGTCGTCGGCGAACGGCACACCCCGGTGGTCGGTCAGCAGGTACCGCGCCGGCCGACGGGCCGCCGCCCGCACCTGCGGCGACGTGCTACCCAGGTAGCGCTCCTCCCAGACCGCGGTGGCCCGCGCGTCGGTGTCGCAGAACAGCAACGGCCCCGACGACCGGGCCGCCGCGTCCTCGGCCGCCTGCTGCTCGCGGACCACCTCGCGAAAGTCGTCGCGGTCCCACACGACGTCGAAGATCGTCGCCGCGGGCGAGCGCTCCCGCAGCCGGGCGAGCTTGCGGGCCGTCAACTCCCGGCCGTACTCGGGAACCCAGACCGTGCCGTAGTGCGCGGCGAGCGCCTCGGCCATCGTGGTGGTGCCCGTCGACTCGGCGCCGACCACCACCACCCGCCGCACGAGAGCGGCCCGCACCGGCGGGCTCAGCCACTGCCAGTGACCCGCCGGGTCCGCGCGGACCGCCGTCCCGGAGACCGGCACGGTCCGCCGATCCGGATCGACCGACACGGGTACGGCCCCGAAGCGGCTGGCCAACTCCGGTCCGTACGCCTCGGAGGAGAAGACGGCGTCCACCTGCTCCGGTCCGACCGCCTCGCGGAACACCGCGCAGTGCGCATCCCAGACCGCCGGGTCGTCGTAGTCCACCGGATGGTCGTCGTACCGGCCGACGAACCGGACCCACGGTGTGTCCGCGTGCGCCTCGCGCAGCCAGTCCAGCCGGGCCGCGAGCGGGATGGACTCCCGGCGGGACGGCGCCACCACCACCGTGACGGTGGCGCAACGGGCGGCCGCCGCCGCGATCAGGGCATGGTGCCCGGCGTGCGGCGGATAGAACTTCCCCACCACCATCCCGTGCCCGAACTCGGGGCGCCGCGTCCGCGCCATCTCGCTCACGCGGTCACCGGGGTCGGGCCGGGCGGCGCCGGGATGGCCCCGTCGAGTCGGCGCTCGTCGGCCCGCCAGGCCCGCAACCCGACCACGCACAGCGCGAGGAAGACCAGGTACAGCACGGCCGTCAGGTGCAGCCCCTTGTAGGCGTACAGCGGGATGTAGATCAGGTCGGCGGCGATCCAGAGCCACCAGCTCTCCACCCGCTTGCGGGTCTGCCCGTACGTCGCCAGCAGGGACAGCGCCGTCGTCAGCGCGTCCGGCAACGGCACCGTCGAGTCGGTGGCCCGGTCCAGCAGGACCCAGAGCCCACCGGTGAGCAGCACACCCACGACCGCCAGCCACACCCACTCCCGCCGGCCGGTCCGGCTCACCGCCAGCCGGGTCCGGCGTTCTCCCCCGAACAACCAGTGCCACCAGCCGTAACAGCCGAGCGCCACGTACACAACCTGGAGCCCGGCGTCGGCGTACAACCCGGCCGTCCAGAACAGCAGCATGAGCAGCAGCACGTTGGCGATGCCGATCGGCCAGTTGGCGACGCGCTGCCGGGCCACCAGCCACACGTTGAGCACTCCGGTGGCGAACCCCAGCAGCTCCGCCCAGGTCGTGGCGACGCCCCCGACCCGGAACGCGGTACCGGTAAGCCAGTCGATGATCATGCCGGCTTACCTTAGGGCGTGTGTCGACGGCGGAACAGACCCCGCGGCACCCGCACGACCCCGGGCCGTGGGAGGCTTTCCGACATGGTGTTTGAGGTCGCGCTGATCGACGTACTGCCCGGACACGAGGACGCGTTCGCCGCCGCGTACGCCGAGGGTCACCCGGTGCTGGCCGGGACGCCCGGCTGCCGCTCGGTGCGGATGACCCGGGGCATCGAGTCGCCCACCCGGTTCGTGCTGCTCGTCGAGTGGGACTCGGTGGAGGCGCACGAGAAGAACTTCCGGGACACCGACCGGTTCGCGCAGTGGCGCGCGCTCATCGGGCCGCACTTCGCCGGACCGCCGCTGGTCGAGCACTTCCTCGACGTACCGGCCTGAGTGGACCTGTCGTACCCCAGGGTTACCGTGCCTCCCGCACGCGCGGGTCGCCGGTCCCGACGGGCTCGGGGGCGCCGGGCCCGGTGGCCGCGCGGGCGAGTCCTACTGCCCGACGCGGCGGGCCAGGGCGGTGACCGTCTCCTCCGGTGACAGCGCCGCCGCCAACAGCGCCTCGGTCATCCGCTCGTACCTGTCGACGTCGAGCACGGTCGCCAGGCGCACGTCGGTGGTCAACGCCTCCAGCATCACCGTCCGCGGGTCCGCCGGGTCGGGGAAGGCATACCAGGAGTACGGCGTGAGCGGGTGCAGCCCGCCGTCGGCCAGCCCGCGTGGCAGCAACCGTACCGTCACGTGCGCCAGCCCGGTCACCGCCACCAGGTGCCGTAGCTGCTCCCGCCAGACGTCGACCGGCAGGTCGCCCGGGTCGCACACCGCCTCGGCGAGCACCGCTGTGTAGCGCGGCGGATCGGCCCGGCGCAGCACCTCCTGCCGCAGCGCCCGCGCCCGCACCTCGGCCTCCACGTCGACCTCGGGCGTGAGCAGGACACCGGCGGCGACCCGCGAGCGCGCGTACGCCGCCGTCTGGAGCAGGCCCGGCACGAGCGCCGGCTGGTACTCGACGATGTCGGCCGCACCCGCCTCCAGCTCGGCGTACACGCGCTGCCGTTCACTCATCTCGCCGAGCGCCTTCCACCAGCCACGGCTGGTGGCCGCGTCGCGCGCGATGACGATCAACGCGTCCCGGACCGGGCCGGGCACCTGGTAGACGTCGAGCAGATCCAGCACGTCGGCGAGATCCGGACGGCTCTGCCCCAGCTCGATGCGGGACAGCTTCGACGTCGAGGCCCAGCCCAACCGGTCGCAGACCTGTTCCAGGGTCAGCGCCTCGCGCCGGCGTAGCTGACGCAGCTCAGCGCCGAGGCGCGCGCGTCGAATGACAGGACTTGTTGGCAACGGCATCCCCGCCTCCCCATCGAGGGAGCGTACGCAGGACGATCACCCAGTGCAATAGCGCGGTGGCGCACCGCAACTGGGGCGGTCGCGCCAGGCGGGGGAATCCGATGCCGTCGAAGCCTCCCTTCCCTGCTCAGGGCTCAGGGGCGGCACTCGGCTCAGGGCCGGTAGGTGCCGAACGACCACTGGATACCGGCGAGGTCACGGGCGGCGTAGTCGCGGGACCCGTAGTCGGTGTCGAACGGCTCCCGGGTGATGTCCGCTCCGGCGGCACGCGCCCGGGCGCAGTGGGCGTCGACATCCGGCACGGCCACGTAGACGGACCAGTCGTCCTCGGCCGCCGGAGACGTCGGACCGACCCGAGGACCCAGCATGATCATGCCGGTGTCGAGGACGAGCTGAGCGTGCGCGACGGTGCCGTCCGGCGCCTCGTGCACGGCGTGCACCTGAAAACCGAACGCCGAACAGAGCCAGTCGATCGCGGCACGGGGATCGGGATAACGAAGGATCGGATAGACGGTTCGCATACCGGCAATTCTCCGACCGGACGCCCGTTCCCGATTGGACGAATGAGACCGCCCCGACTTCCCGTCGCTCGTGGGGCGCCACGATCTCGCGTCAGATACCTGAGCGGGCGGCGAGGAGCGCCGCCGGCGTGGCGCCGGCGAACTGGTGAAAGTCCCGGATGAGGTGCGACTGGTCGTAGTAGCCACACCGGACCGCCACCTCGGCCCAGTCCACGGGTCGCCCTGAGCCGGGGTGGGGGCCGGCCGTGGCGTCGACGCCCCGCAGCACCGCATGGGCGCGCTGGAAGCGCAGCAACCGGGCGGCGGTCTTCGGTGGCAGACCGATCTCCGCCCGGAACCGGGCCGCCAGGTGTCGTCGGCTCCAGCCGAGCTGGGTGGCGAGCGCGCCGACACCATCGCGCCCACCGCTCGCCATGAGCCACCGCCAGGCCCCGATGAGGCGGGCGTCGACGGGCGGGGTCAGCGCCAGACGATCGGCGAGCGCGGCGTCGAGGAGCGCGAAGCGCTGCGGCCAGCCTCCGGCGTCGGCAAGCCGCCCCCGCAGCCGGTCGAGCCAGCCGTCCGGAAGCTGATCGAGACCCACCGCCCTGTTGGTCAGCTCGACCAGCGGCAGCCCGAGGACGCGCCGGGCGGTCAGCGGCGTCAGCAGCAGCTCCACGCCCTCCCCCACGCCCGAGGTGCGTGTCATGCACCAGCCGTCGAAGGTGCCGGCCACGAACGAGTCCACCCGCTCGACCCCGCGCTCGGCACTGCGTGGATCGGTCACGTCCAGCGGCGCGCCCCAACCCAGGATCAGGACCACGAAGACGCCGGCCGTCTCCCGGCGGACCAGCGGCACGTCCGCACGTTCCCGATAGCCGATGTACCGGTCGACGAACGGACGCAAACGCGTCTCGGGCAGCCCGATGACCATCTCGTCGTCCATCGGCGTCATCGCACCCCGACCGCCCTTCTGGCCTCGCACCAGCCGTGCCCATACTCTGGCACGGTCGCGCAGAAGGTGACCCTGTCCCACAACGGCCGCTTCGCGCGTGGCCACGACATCCGCGCGGCGGGTGGAACGACCGTGCCGTGAGTGGGCCGGCCCGCCGTCACTTCACCCCGGCGGCGTCCATTCCGCGTAGCTCCTTCTTCAGGTCGGCGACCTCGTCGCGGATCCGCGCCGCCAGCTCGAACTGCAACTCCCGGGCGGCGGCCAGCATCTGGTCGCTGAGCTCCTGGATGAGCTGCGCGAGGTCGGCGCGGGCCATCCCCTCCCGCGACGTGGTGGTGGCGGTCGACCGGCTGCGACTACGCGTCTCCTTGACCGGCGCCTTACCCCGGGAGAGCTGGCGGACCGCACCGCCGACCCGGGAGTTCTCGGTGTCCTCCGCCTCGCGGTAGATGTCGTCCAGGATGTCGTGGATCTTCTTGCGCAGCGGCTCCGGAGTGATGCCGTGCGCCTCGTTGTGCGCGATCTGCTTGGCGCGACGCCGGTCGGTCTCGTCGATCGCCGCCGCCATCGACGGCGTGATCTTGTCGGCGTACATGTGCACCTGGCCCGACACGTTACGGGCGGCCCGCCCGATGGTCTGGATCAGGGACCGGCCACTGCGCAGGAAGCCCTCCTTGTCGGCGTCGAGGATCGCCACCAGTGACACCTCGGGCAGGTCCAGACCCTCACGGAGCAGGTTGATGCCGACCAGCACGTCGTACTCGCCCTTGCGCAGCTCACGCAGCAGCTCGACCCGGCGCAGCGTGTCAACCTCGGAGTGCAGGTAACGCACCCGGACGCCGTTCTCCAGCAGGTAGTCCGACAGGTCCTCGGCCATCTTCTTGGTCAGCGTCGTGACGAGCACCCGCTCGTCACGGTCGGTCCGCAGCTTGATCTCGTGCATGAGGTCGTCGATCTGACCCTTGGTCGGCTTGATCACGACCTCCGGATCGACCAGACCGGTGGGGCGGATGACCTGCTCGACGAACTCACCCTGGGCCTGCTCCAACTCCCACGTGCCCGGGGTCGCGGAGAGGCAGACCATCTGGCCGACCCGCTCCAGGAACTCGTCGAACCGCAGCGGCCGGTTGTCGGCCGCGCTGGGCAGCCGGAACCCGTGGTCGATGAGCATCCGCTTACGGGAGGCGTCACCCTCGTACATGCTGCCGATCTGCGGGATCGTCACGTGCGACTCGTCGACCACCGTGAGGAAGTCGTCCGGGAAGTAGTCGAGCAGGGCGTGCGGCGGGCTGCCGGGCAGCCGCCCGTCCATGTGCATCGAGTAGTTCTCGATGCCGGAGCAGAAACCCACCTGCCGCATCATCTCGATGTCGTAGGTGGTGCGCATCCGCAGCCGCTGCGCCTCCAGCAGCTTGCCCTGGCGCTCCAGCTCGGCGAGGCGCTCGGCCAGCTCCGCCTCGATGTCGCGGATGGCCCGCTCCATCCGCTCCGGGCCGGCCGCGTAGTGCGTCGCCGGGAAGATCACCAACTGATCGACCTCACGGACCACGTCACCGGTCAACGGGTTGAGGTAGTAGAGCTTCTCCACCTCGTCGCCGAACAGCTCGATGCGGATCGCCAGCTCCTCGTACGCCGGGATGATCTCCAACGTGTCACCGCGGACCCGGAACGTGCCCCGCTGGAAGGCCATGTCGTTGCGGGTGTACTGGATGTCGACCAGCCGGCGCAGCAACTGGTCACGGTCGAGATCCTGCCCGACCTCGACCCGGACGGCCCGGTTGAGGTATTCCTCCGGGGTGCCCAGGCCGTAGATCGCCGAGACGGTCGCCACCACGATCACGTCGCGGCGGGTGAGCAGCGACATCGTCGCCGAGTGCCGCAGCCGCTCGACCTCCTCGTTGATCGAGGAGTCCTTCTCGATGTAGGTGTCGGTCTGCGGGATGTACGCCTCGGGCTGGTAGTAGTCGTAGTACGACACGAAGTACTCGACCGCGTTGTGCGGCATCAGCTCGCTGAACTCCTTAGCGAGCTGCGCGCAGAGCGTCTTGTTCGGGGCGAGCACCAGGGTCGGGCGCTGCAGCCGCTCGATGAGCCACGCGGTGGTGGCGCTCTTGCCGGTGCCGGTCGCCCCGAGGAGCACCGAGGTCCGGTCGCCGCGCCGCACCCGGCGCTCAAGGTCGTCGATGGCAGCCGGCTGGTCGCCGGCCGGCTGGTATTCGCTGACGACCTGGAAGCGGCCGTCGAGCCGAGGAATGTCGAGCGCCATGACATCAACGGTACGCCGCAGGTCCGACATGTTCGGCCGTCGCGAAGGGTACGTGATCGGCTTCAATATTCCCATTGTGTGGCCCATGTCACCGGGACTACCCTCTTCGTGTAGGCCGCTCGCGGCGGCCGACCGGGCCGGTGGCCAGGCCGTCATCACGGCCGGCCGCCCCCGGCACAGCGGTCGCAGCACCCGGCTCGTCCGGCGTGCGCACCCGTGTGGTCGCGCTCACGGCGCAGACCGGCCGCCGCGAGCGCCCCTGCTCCGCACTCCGGTCTCGTCACCCGATGCCGTCCCACCCGTTTCACATCCGTGGACACCTCTGGAGCCCCGGCGCCCTCCCCCGACCCCACCCGGGCCGGCACCCCGAACCGCGCCGCCCACCCGGGCACCCCGAACCACACCACCAGCCACGCGGGCGCCGAGAACCACACCACCCAGGCCGACACCAGAGACCGCACCACCCGCTCCGGCACCACGGACCGCAGGGCTCGGCACGGCATCAGGGACGGCCGGCCCAGCCGTGCCGAGGTCCGGGACCGGAGCACCCCCGTCGGCGATACCGGCCACAGCGCCGGGCCGGGCCGGGCCAGCCGACGCCGGCGTACGCTGCTGCTCCTGCTCGCCCTGACCGCCGTGACGTCGGCGGCGGCGCTGGTGCTCGGGCTGCTGAGCTGGGCTCCCGACCCACCCGCGCCGGCCCGGCCGCTGACCGTCGCCGAGGCCGAGCGGCTGGCCGCCATGCGGGTCACCAACCTGCGGGACCTGCGCGCCGGTGTGCGCGTCACCGCCGGCGAGGGCGCCGCCCGTACCGAGCTGGTGGGCTGGGTGGACTGGTCGCGTTCCCTGCTCTACCTGGACGTCGGCGGGCCGGGGGCGGGCGCCGACCGGGGCCTGGTGCAGAGCGCCGGCCCGGTCCTGGTGGTTCGGCCGGACCCGACGGCCGTGCCCACCCCGGCCGCGCCTCCGCTGGTGCCGCCGACGGACCGCTGGCGGCTGCGTCACCTGACACCCGGCACGCGCCTGGCGTCGGTCCTCGACCTGCTCCTCAGCCTCGGCGCCGACCGCCCGGACCCGATCCCGACCGCCGGTGACGCGCGCTGGATCGCCCAGGAGGTGGCCGCGGCCGGGACCCTGGACGTACTCCAGGCGTCGCCGGCCGCCGCGACGCCCACCGCCACCAGCACCGCGGCACAAGCCAGCACCGCGGCAGCCGCCGGCACCGCGGCACAAGCCAGCACCGGGGCCGGCACGCCGGCCGGCGGCACCCACACGGCCCGGTACTGGCTCGACCGGGACGGCCGACTGCACAAGCTGGTGACACGCCTGCCCGGTGTCGGGCCGCTCACGGTGCTCCTCGACCGGATCGACCGTCCCACGCTGCATCCGGTGGACGCGCTCGGCGGTCGACCCGGCCTGCCCCGGGCGCTCACGGAGGCCGAGCAGCGGAGGTGGAAAGCGCTGCCGGCCCGGCTGCGTGGCCAGGGCGGCGCGACGCTGACGCTGGCCGCGCCGGTGGGCGTCGAGGTCAACCTGCGGGGCGCCGGTTGGTTGGGCTGGTCCGCCCGTACCGCCTATGTGGCGGTCGCCGACCTGGGCGTACCCGATCGCCGGACCCTCCTGCACCGCGACGCCGCCGGCCTGTCCCGTACGGACGTGCCCGCCGACGCCGGTGGTGGTGGCACGGCCGAGACGCCCGGTCGGCCGCCGTTCCCGGTCCCCGCCGGCACGTGGCGGACCACCCGATCCGCCCGCGACGACCTGGACCTGCTGGTCGACGCCGCGGTGGCCGCCGCCGACCTGGCGGCCCGGCGTGGCGCCCCCGTGCGCCTCCGTGAGGACCTCGCCGACGGGCGGACGGTGGACGTCGTGGAGTTCCGCAGAGGCGCCGCGCGGCTGCGCTACTGGATCGACCGGGACGGGTTGCTGCGCCGGGTGGAGCTGCTCACCGGCCCCGGCGCGTGGGCGCAGCTGGACCTCTCTCCCGCCGTGGTGCCCCGCCTCCCGCCGCCACCGCGCGCCGCCGGTCGACCGCCCGGAACACGCTGACCAGGGGTCAGGGCCGCCAGTCGGTCTGCGCGGCCCACTGCTCGGCCCGCAGGTACTCCTCGTCGAACCAGGGGTCGCGGGCCGTGCCGGAATCGGCGACGTGCGGCGCCGTGTCCACCAGATCGCGCTTGAGCAGCAGGTACGCCGCCCGTCGATCCGGGTCGGCGCGCAGGTGGTCCCGCATCAGCAGCGCGTACCGCCAGCCGGGCGAGTCCGCCGCCCGTACGTGCAGCCGCACCAAGCGACCGGGGTCGGCGCTGCCGTGCAGCCGCTTCTCCCACCGCCCCCGGCCGGCCGGACGCGGATCGTCCCACCAGTGCCCCGGGACCCGGGGGAACCCCGCGCCCGCCAGCCGCTCGGCCAGCGGCCCGTCCGCTTCCGCGAGGCGGGGCACGGCGAGCTGCACGTCGATGACGTCGTCGGCGGCCAGCCCGGGCACCGCCGTCGCGCCGATGTGGTCGATCCGCAGGTCCGCCGGGGCGACCGCATGGCGGATCCGGGCGGCCAACCGCGCGTACTGCTCGGGCCAGCTCGCGTCGGCCTCCGCCGCGTCGTCGCGCGCGGGCGGCGACGCGACCCGCCGCTGCCGCAGATTGTGCTCGTAGGGTCGCAGCCGCTGCCGCCACAGCGTGTCCACGGCGTCGTGCAGCGCCGCCAGACTGCCGTCGTTGGTCACCACCACGTCGGCGACCGCCCGCCGGCGATCGTCGTCGGCCTGCGCGGCGATCCGCCGCTCGGCCTCCGCGCGGGCCATCCCCCGGTCGCGCGTCAGCCGCTCCAGCCGGGTCGGCACGGCCGTCTGCACCACGACCACCAGGTGGTACGTCGGCGCGAGCCCCACCTCCACCAGCAGCGGCACGTCGTTGACGACGATCGCGTCCGGCGCCGCCGCCGCGACCAGCTCTGCGGTACGCGCCCGCACCCGCGGGTGGGTGATCGCCTCCAGCCGGCGGCGGGCGGCCTCGTCGGAGAACACCAGCGCGCCCAGCGCGGCGCGGTCCAGCGCGCCGTCGGCGTCCAGCACCTCAGCGGAGAAGGTGGCGACGATCTCCGCGAGGCCCTCGGTGCCCGGCGCGACGACCTCCCGGGCGACCTGGTCGGCATCGACGAGAGCCGCGCCCAACTCCACCAACCGCGCGGCCACCGCGCTCTTGCCCGACCCGATCCCGCCGGTCAAACCCACCCTCAGCACCAGGACAGTCAACCGGATCGCGGGCCACCGGCCAAACAGGGCCGTCCCGCCCGGTGCCGTCGCACACCCGGGCCAGACCCCGCGCACCCTCCGCGCACAACGCCCGCGCGCGGCGCGAAGGGCGACACGGCCGGCGGGTACGACGAAGGCCCCGCCTCCGGCGATCCGAGGATCGCGGGAGACGGGGCCTGCCGTCGTTCAGCGGGTCACTTACCGCCGGCGAGCTTCTCCCGCAGAGCGGCGAGCGCCTCGTCGGTGGCCAGGGTGCCGGCCGGCTCCTCGTTCTGCCGGCTCGGGGCCGGGCTGGACGAGGAGGTGGTGCCGCCAGTGGCAGCCGGGACAGCGGGGGCCGGGTTGGCAGCAGCCTCGGCGTCGGCGGCGCGAGAGGTCTGCACCTGCTTGGTGTGGGCCTCCCAACGCTGACGGGCCTCGGCGTACTGGTTCTCCCAGGTCTCGCGCTGCTTGTCGTACCCCTCGAGCCACTCGCCCGTCTCCGGGTCGAAGCCCTCCGGGTAGATGTAGTTGCCCTCGGTGTCGTACGTCGCGGCCATGCCGTAGAGGGTCGGGTCGAAGTGCTCCTCGCCCTCGACGAAGCCCTCGTTGGCCTGCTTGAGCGACAGGGAGATCCGGCGACGCTCGAGGTCGATGTCGATGACCTTGACCATGACCTCGGAGCCGACCTGGACGACCTGCTCCGGGATCTCCACGTGGCGCTCGGCCAGCTCGGAGATGTGGACCAGGCCCTCGATGCCGTCGTCCACGCGGACGAACGCACCGAACGGAACCAGCTTGGTGACCTTACCCGGCACGATCTGCTGGATCGCGTGGGTGCGGGCGAACTGCCGCCACGGGTCCTCCTGCGTCGCCTTCAGCGACAGGGAGACGCGCTCGCGGTCCAGGTCGACGTCCAGGACCTCGACCTCGACCTCCTGGCCCACCTCGACGACCTCGGACGGGTGGTCGATGTGCTTCCAGGACAGCTCGGAGACGTGCACCAGACCGTCGACGCCGCCGAGGTCCACGAACGCGCCGAAGTTGACGATCGAGGACACGACGCCCTTGCGGACCTGGCCCTTCTGCAGCTTGTTGAGGAACTCGGTGCGCACCTCGGACTGCGTCTGCTCGAGCCAGGCACGGCGGGACAGCACCACGTTGTTGCGGTTCTTGTCCAGCTCGATGATCTTGGCTTCGAGCTCACGCCCGACGTACGGCTGCAGGTCACGCACGCGCCGCATCTCGACCAGGGACGCGGGCAGGAAGCCGCGCAGGCCGATGTCGAGGATGAGACCACCCTTGACGACCTCGATGACAGAGCCGCGGACGACGCCGTCCTCGTCCTTGATCTTCTCGATCGTGCCCCAGGCCCGCTCGTACTGCGCCCGCTTCTTGGAGAGGATCAGACGCCCCTCCTTGTCCTCCTTCTGGAGGACCAGGGCCTCGATGTGGTCACCAACCGTCACAACCTCGGCGGGGTCCACGTCGTGCTTGATCGACAACTCACGAGAGGGGATGACACCCTCGGTCTTGTAGCCGATGTCGAGCAGGACCTCGTCCCGATCGACCTTGACGACGGTGCCTTCGACAATGTCGCCGTCGTTGAAGTACTTGATGGTCTCGTCGATCGCGGCGAGGAAAGCCTCCTCGGAACCGAGATCGTCGTGGGTGACCCGGGTGGCGCTCGAGGGGGCCTCGATGCTGCTCGTCATGTGGGCGGTTGCTCCGGTCGGTGGGTTGTCACAGCAGGCTGGTGTGTCGCAGTGACCTGTTCGCGCCAGCGGATCCGCCGCCGGGCACACCGAACGATCGCCTAGTGAGATCATGATGTGGCTCCGACGACCGCGCACCTACTCCCTGCCGAGGCAACGCGATCCGCGAGCGCATCGTCTAGCCTACCGTGCGCATTACCACAGCGTGCAAGCCCTCCCGCCTCCTCGCCGCGCGATGACCTGCGAAAGCCGAACAATCGCCCGGAAACGACCCCTCCTGTCTCGTAGGTCACAGCGGCCCCAGCGGCCCCTTCGTGGAGGGCTGGTCACGCCCGGTTTGATCGACTCGGCTTCCTGAAAACCGGGCTCTCCCGCGGGCCCGGACACCCCGATTGCACCGAAGCCGAGTCGATCAAGCCCGGGCGCGTCGCGCGGAATCCCGCAGATCGTGGACGCGCCGCCGTACCCAATGGGGTGGGTGGGGCCTAGCGTGAGCGGGTGGATGACGACAGCCGGGTGACCCGGCGCGGCGTGGGTGACGCCGAGGTCCGGCGGGCCAACCGTGGCTGGTGGGACGCCGACGCCGACGACTACCAGGCCGAGCACGGCGCGTTCCTCGGCGACGTGGACTTCGTCTGGTGCCCGGAGGGGTTGCGCGAGGCGGACGCCCACCTGCTCGGCGACGTGTCGGGACGACGGGTGCTCGAGGTGGGTTGCGGCGCCGCCGCGGCCGCCCGCTGGCTCGCCACCCAGGGCGCGCGGCCGGTCGCCTTCGACCTGTCCGCCGGCATGTTGCGGCACGCCGCCAAGGCGGCCGAGGCCAGCGGGGTACGCGTCCCGCTGGTGCAGGCCGACGCGCTCGCGCTGCCCTTCGCCGACCGGTCGTTCGACGTGGCCTGCACGGCGTTCGGGGCGATCCCGTTCGTGGACGACTCGGCGGCCCTGCTCGCCGAGGTGCACCGGGTGCTGCGCCCGGGCGGCCGGTGGGTGTTCTCGGTGACCCACCCGATGCGCTGGATCTTCCTGGACGACCCCGCTGAGGGCGGGCTGCGGGCCGTGCACTCGTACTTCGACCGGTCCCCCTACGTCGAGCAGGACGAGAACGGCGTGGCCACGTACGTGGAGCAGCACCGGACCCTCGGTGACCGGATCCGGGAACTGGTCGGCGCGGGGTTCCGGCTGCTGGACCTCGTGGAGCCGGAGTGGCCGGAGGGACACGAGGGCATCTGGGGGCAGTGGAGCCCGCTGCGCGGACGGCTCTTCCCCGGCACCGCCATCTTCGTCACCGAGAAGCCCGCGGGGTGAGCGCGTCGCACCCGCAGTCCGACCTGCGATCCATCGATCGCCGGTAGGCTCGGCCCCATGAGCGCCGAGCCCATCCCGACATCACCTGGCCCCTGGTGTCCGGATCCGATGCGGCAGCAGCGTGCCGACTACACGCTGGAGGACCTGCTCACCCTGCCGGACGACGCCCCCCGCGTCGAACTCGTCGACGGAGTTATCCAGGTGACACCCTCCCCCACCCTGGGCCATCAAGACATCTCCTTCCTGCTGCGTCTGTGGCTCCACAGGCATGTGCCGGCTCACCTGAGGGTGAGCCAGGCCGTCGGCGTCGGGCTCAGCCCCAACACCAGTCGTCAGCCTGACGTGCTGCTCTGTCGCGCCGAGGTGCCGTCCCACCGGTCCACCCTGCGGCCGGCGGATGTCGTACTCGCCGTGGAGATCGTTTCGCCCGGCACGCGTCGAATCGACCGGTTCGCCAAGCCCGGTGAATACGCCGCCGCCGGCATCCCCTTCTCCTGGCGGATCGAGCAGGACCCGGTGCACGTCTACGCGTACCGGATCGGCGACCGGGTGGGCCCGGGCGGTGAGCGGCAGTACGAGCTGGTCACCGACGGCGCCGACGTGATCGAGCTGACCGAGCCGTTCGACATGAAGCTGTCGATCGCCGAGATCACGCCGTAGCCGTTTCGCCCCGGGCGGGTCGGGTAGCCCGGGGCATGGCCGAACAGAGATTCCACCAGGGCGACCGTGTCTCCTGGTCGGCCCACGGCAGCCGCGCGTACGGCGTGGTGCAGGGCACGATCACCGAGCGGACGCGGATTCGCGGGCGGGCGGTGAACGCGGCCCCCGACGACCCGCAGTACCGGGTCCGCAGTGACGGCACGGGCCGCGACGTTGCCCACCGACCCGAGGCGCTGCGCCATGAGCAGAAGTGACGACGGCCGGGACACCTACCGGGAGTTCACCGTGGCGGTGAACATGAAGCCCGGTGAGCTGTCGACGTGGCTGGAGACCGACGAGTCGAAGCAGGTCGGCTGGCACAAGGGGGGCCGTACCGGTGGCGGCGAGTCGGTCGGGCACGAGTCCGGCCGGAAGATCATCAACCTGCTCCGCCGCAAGCGCGCCGACCTCTCCGAGGCGGACTACAAGCACATGCGCAAGGTGGTCGGCTACGTCCGCCGGCACATGGCGCAGCGCCCGTCCGGCAACGTGCGCGACACGAAGTGGCGCTGGTCCCTCATGAACTGGGGCCACGACCCGATGAAGTAGCGGCCCCGATGCGCCTCCGCGGACTCCCTGCACAGGATCCGCACCAGGCGCGGCCAAGATCCGCGCACGCCACCGCCAAGATCCGCGCAAGGCGCCGCCAAGATCCGCGCAACTTCAGCGAAGTTGCTGCCTCAGACCTCCCGGATGCAGCACTTTCCCCGAAGTTGCGCGGATCATCGCGCATGCCCACCCCGACGGGTGCGAGAGAGCGGACGGGCAGCTGCGACCCGACGGGTAGGGATGCGAGCGCGAACGGACAGCGACGGGACCACGCCTACCGGGTCAGGGGTTCCGGGGCAGCCCGACCCGCGCAGGGATCAAGCCTGACCGCCCGGAACGGGTCGGGCTGCCCCGGAACCCCCACCGCAACAGCTCGGGCCGCCCCGGAAACCGCAGGGGCGACCATCAGTGATCGGCGCTGTTCCAGTCCCGGCCCAGGCCGACCGACACCTCCAGCGGCACCGACAGCGGGTACGCCCCACCCATCTCGCGCCGTACCAGCGCTTCCAGCGCCTCCCGCTCACCGGGCGCGACCTCGAAGACCAACTCGTCGTGCACCTGAAGCAGCATCCGGGAGCGCAGACCGGCGTCGGCGAGGGCCGTGTCGACGTGCAGCATCGCCACCTTGATGATGTCGGCGGCTGATCCCTGGATGGGGGCGTTCAGCGCCATCCGCTCGGCGATGTCGCGACGCTGCCGGTTGTCGCTCACCAGGTCGGGCAGGTAGCGGCGCCGGCCCAGAATGGTCGAGGTGTAGCCGTCCTGGCGGGCCTTGGCGACGACCTGGTGCAGGTAGTCGCGCACTCCGCCGAAGCCGGCGAAGTAGTTCTCCATCAGGCCACGGGCCTCATCGGTGTTGATGCTGAGCTGCTGGGACAGGCCGAACGCGCTGAGCCCGTACGCCAGGCCGTAGTTCATCGCCTTGATCTTGCGCCGCTGGTCCGGAGTGACCTCGTCGACCGGCACGCCGAAGACCGACGAGGCGGTGGCGGCGTGGAAGTCGGCCCCGGAGTTGAACGCCTCGATGAGCGCGTCGTCCGAGGAGAGGTGCGCCATGATCCGCATTTCGATCTGGCTGTAGTCGGCGGTGAGCAGGCACTCGTACCCCGAACCCACCACGAAGGCCCGGCGGATGCGCCGGCCCTCCTCGGTGCGGATCGGGATGTTCTGCAGGTTGGGCTCGGTGGAGGAGAGCCGGCCGGTGGCCGCGACCGTCTGGTTGAAGGTGGTGTGGATCCGAGCGTCGTCGGAGACGGACTTGAGTAGACCGTCCACCGTCGACTTGAGCTTGGCGACGTCGCGGTGGCGCAGCAGGTGGGCCAGCACCGGGTGGGGCTGCTGCGCGTACAGCCACTGAAGAGCGTCGGCGTCGGTGGTGTAACCCGTCTTGATCTTCTTGGTCTTCGGCAGGCCCAGCTCGGTGAAGAGGATCTCCTGCAACTGCTTGGGCGAGCCGAGGTTGAACTCCCGGCCCACCGCCTCGTACGCGCCCTGGGCGGCGGCCTTCACCTCGGCGGCGAAGTGCGCCTCCAACTCGGAGAGGTAGTCGGTGTCGGCGGCGATGCCGGTGCGCTCCATCTCGGCGAGCACCCGCATCAGCGGCAGCTCGACGCCGGCCATCAGCCGCGCGGACTGCTCGCCGTCGCGGGACAGCTCGGCGTCGATGGAGTCGGCGAGGTCAAGGGTGGCGCGGGCCTGAAGCATGAGGTTCTGCTCGGCCACCCCCTCGTCGCCCAGCCCGTCGAGGGTGAGCTGGCCGGTCTCGGGCACGTCCACCCGCAGCTCGCGGTGCAGGTAGCGCAGGGCCAGGTCGGTCAGGTCGTAGGACCGCTGGTCGGGGCGGGCCAGGTACGCGGCGATCTGGGTGTCACGGGCGATGCCGGCCAGCTCCCAGCCGTGCGCGGCGCAGGCCAGCACCGCGGGCTTGCTGTCGTGCAGCACCTTGGGCCGCTGCGCGTCGGCGAGCCAGGACGCGAGGGCGCTCTCGTCGGCGGCGTCGAGCCCGCTGGGGTCGACCCAGGCGGCCGCGCCACCGGCGCTGGCCAGCGCGAGCCCGGTGATCGAGGCGCTGTGCCGGCGGTTGGGGCCGGTGTCGAGCTTGACCGCGAGCCCGACCGGGGTGCCGGTCGGGGCGTGGGCGTCCAGCCAGGCGGTGAGGACGCCCGGCTCGGTGAGCACCTCGCCGGTCAGGTCGAAGCCCGACTCGGCCTCCGGCTCGACGGCCTCCAGGTACTGGTAGAGGCGGTCGCGCAGGATGCGGAACTCCAGGGTGTCGAAGACCTGGTGCACGGCCTCCCGGTCCCAGCCGCCCCAGCGGGTGTCCTCCGGGCGCAGGGGCAGCTCCAGGTCGGAGACGAGGCGGTTGATCTCGTAGTTGCGGATCACGTCGGCGAGCCGCTCCCGCAGGCTGTCGCCGGCCTTGCCCTTGATCTCGTCGGCGCGGGCGATCACGCCCTCCACCCCGCCGTACATGGTGATCCACTTGGCGGCGGTCTTCGGGCCGACGCCCGGGATGCCGGGCAGGTTGTCACTGGTCTCGCCGACCAGCGCGGCGAGGTCGCGGTACTGCTGTGGCCCGACGCCGTACTTCGCCTCGATCGCCGCCGGGTCCATCCGGGCCAGGTCGGAGACGCCCTTGCGCGGGTAGAGGACGGTGATCTGGTCGTCGACCAGCTGGAACGCGTCGCGGTCACCGCTGCTGATCAACACCGACATGCCCTGGTCGCGGGCCTGGCAGGCGAGCGTGGCGATGACGTCGTCGGCCTCGTAGCCCTCCATCTCGACGACCGGGATCTGCAACGCCGCCAGGACCTCCTTGACGAGGCTGACCTGGCCCTTGAAGTCGATCGGGGTCTCGCTGCGGCCGGCCTTGTACTCCGCGTACCGGTCGGTGCGGAAGGACCGGCGGGAGACGTCGAACGCCACGACGATGTGGGTGGGCTGCTCGTCGCGCAGCACGTTGATCAGCATCGAGGTGAAGCCGTAGACCGCGTTGGTCGGCTGACCCGTCGTGGTGGAGAAGTTCTCCACCGGCAGGGCGAAGAACGCCCGGTATGCCAGGGAATGTCCGTCGACGAGGAGCAGGCGCGGCGTCGTAGCTGTCACGGCAGCGACTCTAGTCCGTCGCACCGACAACCCTCGTCGTCGCCTCGCAGACGCGACGAAACGGCCGGCGATCGCTCGCCGGCCGTTTCGTCGTCGGTGACTCAGGCCACGCCGAGGTACGCCTCCTTGACCGCCGGGTCGTGCAGGAGTTCCTGGCCGGTGCCCTCCTTGACGATCCGGCCGGTCTCCAACACGTACCCCCGGTGGGCCCGCGACAGCGCCTGCTGCGCGTTCTGCTCGACCAGCAGGATCGTCGTGCCCTGCTCGTTGATCCGCGTGATGATCTCAAAGATCTGCTGGATCAGCTTGGGCGCCAGCCCCATCGACGGCTCGTCCAGCAGCAGCAGCTTCGGACGGGTCATCAACGCCCGACCCACCGCCAGCATCTGCTGTTCACCGCCGGAGAGCGTGCCACCGGCCTGCTTGCGGCGCTCGTGCAGCCGCGGGAACAGGTCGAACACCATCGCCAGGTCCTTGGCGATGCCGGCCCGGTCCTTGCGGGTGTAGGCCCCCATCTCCAGGTTCTCCAGCACGGTCATACCGGGGAAGACGCCGCGCCCCTCGGGCGACTGCCCGATCCCCCGGATCACCCGCAGGTCGGCGCGCAGCCGGCTGACATCGGTGCCGTCGAACTTGATGCTGCCGCCGGAGATGGCGTGCAACCCGGAGATCGCCTTCATCGTCGTGGTCTTACCGGCGCCGTTCGCACCGATCAGCGCCACGATCTCGCCCTGGTCGACGTGCAGGCTGATGCCGTGCAGCGCCTCGATACGCCCGTAGAGCAGCTTCAGGTTGTCGATCTCAAGCAGCATCCTCGACACCTCCCAGGTACGCAGCGATCACCTTCGGGTCGTCGCGCACCTCGGCCGGCGACCCCTCGGCGATCTTCTGCCCGAACTCCAGCACCACCAGCCGGTCCACCACGCCCATGACCAGTCGCATGTCGTGCTCGATCAGCAGAACGGTGACGCCCGAGTCGCGGATCTTGCGGATCAGCTGAAGCAGGGCCACCTTCTCCGCCGGGTTGAACCCGGCGGCCGGCTCGTCCAGGCAGAGCAGCGTGGGATCGGTCGCCAGCGCCCGGGCGATCTCCAGTCGACGCTGGTCACCGTACGACAGGTTACGGGCCAGGTCGCCGGAGCGACCCTGGATGCCGACGAAGTCCAGCAGCTCGCGGGCCTTGGCCTTGCCCTGCCGCTCCTCCCGCCAGTGCCGCGGCAACCGCAGCAGGGCGCTCGGCACGCTGGTCTTGTGGTTGGCGTCCGCGCCGACCTGCACGTTCTCCAGCGCCGTCATCTCCGGGAAGAGACGGATGTTCTGGAAGGTCCGCGCGATCCCGAGTTTGGTGATCTGGAACCGCTTACGGCCACTGACCTTCTCGCCTCGGAACCGGATCTGGCCGGTCGTCGGGGTGTAGACGCCCGTCATCGCGTTGAAGCAGGTCGTCTTGCCCGCGCCGTTCGGCCCGATCAGCCCGAGGATCTCCCCCTCGTAGAGGGTGAAGTTGACGTCGTTGAGGGCAACCACGCCACCGAACCGCAGCGTGACGTGGTCGACCTCCAGCAGCGGCTTGCGGCCGTCGACCGGGGTGGCCGGCTCGCTGACGGCCTCGTCCGGTGTCGACGAGGTCTCCGCCGGGCTGCCCACCGTCGTCCGCGCGTCGATCGCCATGTCACGCTCGCTGGTGACGTCGCGCTCGCTACCCATCCGTGGCTCACTCAACGACAGCCACCTCCTTCTGCCGGTCCTTGAGCTCGGCGGCACGCCGCCGGTTCGGCCACAGACCCTGCGGGCGGAAGATCATCACGATGATCAGCAGGACCCCGAAGATGAAGTACCGCAACGACGTCGGGCTGACGTCGAAGTCGTTGCCGAAGACGGTGGCCGTCTCCGGCAGACCGAAGACGTCACCCACCGACCGCAGCCACTCCGGAATGTAGATGACCAGGAAGCCGCCGAGGATCGCGCCACCGATGCTGCCGGCGCCACCGAGCAGCACCGCCGCCAACACCAGAATCGAATTCTCCAGGGAGAACGTGGACGAGTTGACGAAGTTGGCCTGACCGGCCCACAACGTGCCGGACAGTCCGCCGACCGCCGCGCCGATCGCGAACGCCCACAGCTTGAACCGGAACGTCGGCACACCCATCAGCTCCGCCGCGTCCTCGTCCTCACGGATCGCCACCCAGGCGCGACCGACCCGGCTGTTGGCCAGGTTCCGGATCAGGAAGACCGCACCGATGATCACGGTGAGCAGCAGCCAGTAGTACGGCTTGAACTCGAACTGGAAGATGGCCGTCCCGTCCGGGTACTTGCCCGGCGGGTGTCCCACCTGCGGGATGCCCCGGTCGCCGTTCAGGACCCAGTCCTGGTTCTTGGCGACGATCCGGATCATCTCCGCGAAACCGAGGGTCACGATCGCCAGATAGTCACCCCGCAGCCGCAGCGTCGGAGCCCCGAGCAGCACACCGGACAAAAGCGCCAGTGCGATCGCGATCGGCACCGTGACCAGCCACGGCCACGGGCTCTCGAACCAGTTGTACTCGGTGATGAGCTTGCTCTCCGGCGACGTCAACAACGCCACCGTGTACGCGCCGACGGCGAAGAAGCCGAAGAACCCCAGGTCCAACAGACCCGCGTAGCCCACCACGACGTTGAGACCGAGCGACAGCAGCACGATCCACGCGCAGTAGAACAGCACCGCCGCCATGTCGTTGCGCGTGGTGTACAGCGGAATCCACAGACCCGGGATGTTCAGGTACTCGTAGAACCACTTGTTCGGCAGGATGTAGAGGAAGGCGAGGAAGGCCAGCAACCCGGTGATCCGGGCGGACTTCGGCAGCCCGTCGACCCGCCGACCGATGGCACTCGAAGCGGAGTGCCAGCGCTCTCGCAGAGCGGTCATGCCCGCGCCCTCCCCAACGACTCGCCCAGCAGGCCGGTCGGCCGGAACATCAGCAGGACGATCAGCACCACGAACGCGATGAGATCCCGCCACTGCGAGCCGAAGAGCGCCGAGCCGTAGTTCTCGACCAGACCCAGCAGGATGCCGCCGATCGCCGCACCCCGCAGGTTGCCGATACCGCCCAGCACCGCGGCGGAGAACGCCTTGAGCCCGAGCAGGAAGCCGATGTTGTAGCGGGTGTTTCCGCTCTTCATGTCACTGAAGACGGCGGCGACGCCGGCCATCAGACCGCCCAGCACGAAGACCAACGCGATCACCCGGCTCTTGTTGACACCCATCAGCGCGGCGGTGTTGGCGTCCTGCGCGACCGCGCGGATGCCCTTGCCGAAGCGCGTGCGGTTAACGAACCAGTCCAGCCCGACCATCATGATGATGGCCACGCTCAGCGTCAGCATCTGCACCGGCGTGACGCTCCAGCCACCGATCTTGAACAAGGTGTCGGCCGGCAGCAGGGCCGGCGAGCCGACCTGCCGACGCTGGGTCAGCGTCCCCAACAACTCCATCAGGGCGTACGACGCGCCGATGGCGGTGATGAGGAAGGCCAGCGGCGGCGCGTTGCGGCGCCGTAGTGGCCGGTAGGCGGTAACCTCGATCAGCAGCGCGACGCTGCCGGACAGCAACGCGGCCGCCACGATCGCGAGGGCGATCAGGAGCAGCGCGCGACCGACCGACGGAGCGCCGCTGTTGCTGTCCAGCCCGAAGGCCGCCCAGGTCCAGATGGCACCGAACGTGCCGATCATGAAGACCTCGGAGTGCGCGAAGTTGATCAGGCGAAGTACGCCGTAGACGAGGGTGTAGCCGAGGGCGATGAGCGCGTAGATCGCACCCTGCACCAACCCGGTTGTGGTCAGTTCCGGGAAGCCCCGGACGAGTTCTGCAAAGTCCACCGATGCTCCGAAGGGTGTTGCGTTGAGCCGATGCGGCCGGGGTTACGCACCCCGGCCGCATCGAACCAACTCTGTTCGTCACGCCCTCAAACCTGTGACCCTGGCGGGATCAGGCCTTCGGGATCTCCACGTCAGGAGCCCACGCGCCGGCCTTCGCCTTGAAGGCCCACACCTTGACCTGTGCCGGGTCCAGCTCGCCGTTCGGCTCCCACTTGTAGGTCACGCCAGAGGCGGAACCGGCCTTGTTGTAGGTGGAGAGGAAGGCCTGGATGTCGGCGCGGGTGGTCTTGCCGGCCTTGATCGCCTCAAGGTAGATGTTGGCCAGGTCGAACGAGACGTCGGCGTACACGCCCGGGTCCACGCTGTACTTGGCCTTGAAGTCGGTCACGAACGTGCCCTTGGCAGCGGTCGCCGGGCCACACGGGCAGGTGGCGATGGTGCCCTCGACGTCCTTCTGACCGGCGACCGACAGCATGTTCGCGTCGTTGATGCCGTCACCACCGATGAACGTGCCGGTCCAGCCCGCAGCCCGCAGCTGCTTCAGGAACGGCGCCGCCTCCTCGGTGTAACCGCCGTAGAAGAGAACAGCGGCACCGCTGGTCTTGACCTTGGAGATCTGCGCACCGAACTCCTGGGCGTTGTCGACCACCTTGTCGGTGCCGATGACCAGCGAGCCGAGGCCCTTCTTGACCTCGTCGGCCAGACCCGCGCCGTACGCCGACTGGTCGTCGATGACGAACGCCTTGTCAGACTTCAGCACGTTCTTGATGTAGCTGGCGACGGCCGGGCCCTGGGAGAAGTCGTTACCCACACCGCGGTGGAAGACCTTCCAGCCCTTCGTCGACAGGCTCGGCCGGGTGGCCGACGGGCTGATGACGGCCAGACCTGCGGTGTCGAAGATCGGCAGCGCGACCTCGCTTTCACCGGAGAACGCCGGGCCCACCATCGCCACGATCTTCGTGTCGGCCGCCGCGCTGGTCGCGAGACCACCCGCGAGGTCGGCCTTGCCCTGCGAGTCGAACGCCTGAACGCTGACCTTGCAGTCCGCGTTCTCCGCGTTGTACTTCTCCACGGCCAGGTCGGCACCCTGCTTCATCGGGGTGACCAGGCCGGCGTCGGCGCCGGAGAGCGCACCGAAGAAACCGATCTTGAGGTCGCACGCCTTGTTGGCGGAACCTTCCGACGTGCCCTCGTCCTTCTTACATGCGCTGGCGCCGCCGGCAACAAGCGCCAAGATGGCGACGCTGCCGAGGACGCGCACGAAGTTTTGCCTCAAGGCTGGAACCCTCCTCCGTCCAGAAGCCCGGAATCGCCTGACAGAACGCCGAAGGCGACCACGGACCGGACCGTTTACCCGGTCTGGGGCGGGACGTTATCCCACAACCACTACTCCCCGTAAGGTGTCGTAGGCGGCATTGACTCAACCGTTACCAGAGGCGGAAAACCTCGCGTTTAGATGTCACATCGGCGGCTGTCGACAACTCGTCAAACGGGCCCAGAAGGCGCGAACCACACCCGCGCCGCCACCCCGTCGTCGACGGTGACCACCATCCGACCGTCCGCTGCCGCGACCGCCGCCGACGTGTCCCCACCAGCGGAAACGTGACCCGGCAGGGTCACCGGCGCCCACGACGAGGCGTCCCCGGCGGACCGCCACAGCCGGTGCCCGTCGCTCGCCACCGTCATCGCCAGCACCACGCCACCGTCGCCGGCAACCGCCTCGACACCCGCCACCGCGCCCGCGCCCGTCGCCCCGAAATCCGCGACCGCCCGCCATTCTTCGGCTCCGACCGTCGCCTCAGGCGACCATTTCCAGGCGTGAAATGCGCTCCCCCGCACCCCCAGGGCGTACACCACGGCACCCACCCGGACGAGACGCTGCACGACCTCGTCCGCACCCGTCGCCGGCAATGCCGTCCGCGTCCACGCCCGGCCGTCGGCCGACGACCAGACGTACGGATCACGGTCGGCCCGACCCGCCGGCCGACCCCCGCCCGCGACCAACCAGCCATCGGGCGCCGCCACCACATCCGTGGCGATCGTCGTCAACCCCGCGTCACTGGCCAACCCCGGAGCATCGTCGACCAGCCCGAAGTCGGTCGCGTCCGCGGAACGCCACACCGCCGCCCCACCCGTGCGGGCGCCCGCGATCAGCCACCCGCCAACGCCACCCGCGATACGGCTCGCGCTGACCGCCTCCGGTCCGCCGTACAGCTCGAACTCCGCCGGCACCTCGGACAGACCACCGTCGGCGTCCTGCCGCCACGTCCGTACCCGCGGATTGCCGTGCGCGCCACCCGACCGCGCCCCGATGACGGCGATCCGACCCTCGTGACAGCCAACCGCGTACAGGATCGCGCGCTCGCCGTAGTAGCTGATCGGCCGCAACGGCAGCGTGGTCCACACCCGACCGTCCACACTCCGCCAGGCGGCCGGCCGGGTTCCACCATCGGGCGCACCCACCGCGCCGACGGCGTACCACCGACCCGCGCAGGCGGTCACATCACGCGCGATGAGCCGACCCGGTGCACCCGGGGGCACCGGCAGATCCGCCATCTCCCACCGTGGACGCACCGGTTCGGGGAGCCGCCCGTCGTCGGCGGCCCGGCAGCCGGCGAGCAGCGTGACGACAACCCCGACCACCGCGACCGTACGCCGGACCGACACGCAACTGATGCTATCGATCCGATCAGCCGCCGCCGAGGATCGACCAGCGTTCAGACGGACGGTTGCTGCGCCACCTCGCCGCCGGCGGTCTCCGCGAGGATCCGCTCGGCGACCTCCTTCATGGTCATCCGGTGGTCCATCGCCGTGCGCTGGATCCACTTGAACGCCTGCGGCTCGGTCATCCCGTACGTCGTCATCAGCGCGCCCTTGGCGCGCTCCACCGTCTTGCGGATCTCCAGGCGGTCGGTCAGGCTCGCGACCTCGGCCTCCAGGGCCGCGACCTCCGAATACCGCGACAACGCGATCTCCACCGCCGGGACCAGGTCACTCTTCTGGAAAGGCTTCACGAGGTACGCCATCGCGCCCGCCGCCCGCGCCCGCTCCACCAGATCCCGCTGGCTGAACGCGGTGAGGATGATCACCGGAGCGATCCGCGCGCCCGCGATGCGCTCGGCGGCGGCCAGCCCGTCCATGATCGGCATCTTGATGTCGAGAATGACGAGGTCGGGCTTCAGCTCCTCGGCGAGGCGTACGGCGGTCTCGCCGTCGCCGGCCTCCCCCACCACCTCGTAGCCCTCTTCGACCAGCATCTCGGCGAGGTCCAGCCGGATCAGCGCCTCGTCCTCGGCGATCAGTACGCGCCTGCGCTCGGCATCCGTCGGCGTCTCAGCCACCAGCCCTACCCCCACCAGTTAGAACCCGACACCCGCCCAGCCGGGTGTCACCGCCCTCAGCGTAGTAGGTAACCTATGGAAGGCCACCAGAGCATTCGGCCAAGCCGTCCCCGTATTCCAATCGGCAGAGAAACGGAGCTCAAACCTCCGACAGTGTGGGTTCGAGTCCCACCGGGGGCACCAAAAGTGTCGTACGATTGTTCCAAAATCCAGCTGTGCACCCACCCGAGCTACGTCTACGAGCGAGGCAACAGCACCTGTCCGGCAGCACCGTGGCCGAGGTCGCCCGACGCCTAAGACTCCCCTACCCTACGGTCCGAGGCTGGTGTAGAGGTGCGGTGCCGAGCGAGCACGGCACCGCGTCACGCTGCTTTCGCTGCCGGCCGGACGTCGACATTCAGACAGATCCCGCTGCGTACCTCTACCTGCTCGGCCTCTACCTGGGCGATGGACACTTGGTCACATCCGCCCGCGTTCCGGTACTTCGGATCGCCTGTAGCGACACCTGGCCGGGACTGATCGAGGCCTGCGATACCGCGATGCGGCACGTGCTGGCTGCGAAGGTGCAGCGCGTTCAACAGGCCGGCTGCGTCAGCGTGCAGAGTTACGGCACACACTGGCCGTGTCTGTTTCCGCAGCACGGTCCCGGCAAGAAGCACGAGCGGCCGATCGTCCTGGCCGACTGGCAACGGTCGCTCGTCGAGAGCCACCCGGGCGACTTCGTGCGCGGCCTGTTCCACTCCGACGGCTGCCGGTTCGCCAACCGGGTGACGGTGCGGGGCAAGGAGTACGTCTACCCGCGCTACATGTTCGTCAATGAGTCGACCGACATCATGGGGCTCTGCCAGTGGAGCCTGGACCTGCTCGGTATCGCCTGGCGGATGAACCGGCGCAACTGCCTGTCGGTGGCGCGGCGCGACGCCGTCGTCGCGCTGGATCGGCACGTCGGCCCGAAGTCCTGACCAGGGTCACGCGCGGGCCATGGCCGGCGCGCCGAGGAAGTCCATGATCGCCTTGTTGACCTCGTCGGCGTGGGTCCACGGGATCCCGTGCGGGGCGCCCTTGAGGGTGACGAGTGTGCCGTCGGGCAGCATCGGGGCGAGCCGTTGGCCGGTCACCGGGCAGGGCAGCACGGCGTCCTGGTCGCCCTGGACGATGAGGATCGGCACGTTGATCCGGGGCACGTCGGCGCGGAAGTCGGTGGAGATGGTGTCGATGCACTGGTACATCGCACGGGCGGAGGCGAGCCGGCCGATGGTCCAGTGCGCCTTGAACGCTTCCTCGCTGACCTGCTTGCCCTTGGTCTGCTCGTAGTTGAAGAAGCTGGTGCAGAAGGCGGTGAGGAAGGCGAACCGGTCGGCCACGATGGCCTGCTTGAAGCCGTCGAGGACGCTGCCGTCGACGCCGTCGGGGTCGTCCGCGGTCTTGCGCAGGAACGGCGCAAGAGGGGAGAGCAGGATTCCCCGGCTGACCCGGTCGGAGCCGTACCTGCTGAGGTAGCGGGTCACCTCGCCGGTGCCCATGGAGTGGCCCACGAGGATGGTGTCGCGCAGGTCCAGCTCGGTCATGAGGGTGTCGAGGTCGGCCGTCAGGGTGTCGTAGTTGTACCCGGTGTCCGGTTGGCCGGAGGCGCCGAATCCGCGGCGGTCGTAGGTGATGACCCGGTAGCCGGCCTTGAGCAGGGGGTTGGCGACCTTCTCCATGGTCGCGCCGTTGAAGGGGAAGCCGTGGATGAGCACGACGGGTTGGCCGGAGCCGTGGTCCTCGTAGTAGATGTCGATGGCGGTGTTGTTTTCGGTGCCCACGGTGATGAACGGCATGTTCGTCCCCCTCGAGTCGGTCCGGCGTTGTCGGCCGCCGTGGCTTTCCGCGGGCCTTGACGGTCATGCCGATCGTGGGAGCCTGTGGCGGGACCGATGACAGGGGTGGATCTGATGCGGGTGGTCATCTTCGGTGCGACCGGCATGGTCGGTCAGGGCGTGTTGCGGGAGTGCCTGCTCGCCGAGGACGTGCGGGAGGTGCTCACCATCGGTCGCCGGCCGACCGGCCAGCGGGAGGAGAAGCTGCGGGAGTTGACCGTCACCGACGTCGGTGACCTGGAGTCGGTACGGGCCGAGCTGACCGGCGTCGACGCCTGCTTCTACTGCCTCGGTGTGTCGTCGCTCGGTCTGGACGAGGCGGCGTACACCCGGATCAGTTTCGACTACCCGATCGCCGCCGCCCGACTGTTTGCCGAGGTGAGCCCGCAGGTCACGTTCGTCTACGTCTCCGGCGTCGGCACCGACCCGACCGGTCAGGGTCGGGTGATGTGGGCGCGGGTCAAGGGCCGCACCGAGAACGCGGTCATGGAACTGCTGCCCAACGGGTACGCGGCGCGGCCGGGATTCATCCAGCCGACGTACGGGGCGGTGTCGCGGACGCGGCCCTACCGGATCGGGTACGCGGTGACCCGTCCGCTGTTTCCGGTGTTGCGGCGGCTGCTGCCGAACCAGGTGACGACCACCGACGGGATCGGCCGGGCGATGTTGCGGGTGGCGCGGGAGGGCTCGCCGACCCGGGTGTTGGGCAACCGCGAGCTGCGCTGATCAGGCGATCGCGTCGAGGGCCTGGGCCAGGTCGACGCGGAGGTCCTCGGGGTCTTCGAGGCCGACGGAGAGGCGCAGCAGCGCGCCGTCCGGCTTCGCGTCGCCCTCGACGGGTCGGTGGGTGAGCGAGGCGGGGTGCTGGATGAGGGTGTCGACGCCGCCGAGGGACACGGCGTGGGTGATGAGTCGGCAGGAGGCGGCGACGGTGGCGGCGGCGGACGCGCCGCCGCGTACCTCGAAGGCGAGGAGGCTGCCGGGTCCGGACATCTGCCGGCCGACGAGCGCCGCCGGGTCGCGCATCGAGGGGTGGTGCACCCGGTGTACGGCGGGGTGGTCGGCGAGCCAGCCGGCGAGTTTCTCGGCGGTGGCCTGTTGGGCGCGGACCCGCAACGGGAGTGTCTGCAGGCCGCGGTGCAGGAGGTAGCCGCCGAGGGGGTGCAGGATTGCGCCGGTGACGGCGCGGACCTGGCGCAGGCGCACCGCCCAGGCCTCGTCGCAGGCGACGACGCCGGCGAGGACGTCGCCGTGCCCGCCGATGCTCTTCGTGGCGCTGTGCAGGACGAGGGCGGCGCCGTGCCGGGCGGGTTGTTGCAGGACGGGGGTGGCGACGGTGTTGTCGACGAGCAGGGGCACGTCGCCGGCCGCCACGGCGAGGGTGGCGATGTCGACGAGGTCGAGGGTGGGGTTGGCCGGTGTCTCGATGACGACCATCGCGGTGTCGGGGCGGATGGCGGTGGCGACCTGGTCGGGGTGGGCCCAGGTGACGGTGGTGCCGAGCAGACCGGTGGCGAGGACGTGGTCGGTGCCGCCGTAGAGCGGGCGGACGGCGACGATGTGGCGGTGGCCGTCGCGGGTGGCGGCGAGCAGGGTGGCGGTGAGGGCGGCCATGCCGCTGGCGAAGGCGACCGCCTGTTCGGTGCCTTCGAGGGCGGCGAGGGCGGTTTCGAAACGGGCGACGGTGGGGTTCCAGAGCCGCTGGTAGACGGCGCTGGCGTCGGCGGGCAGGGTGCCGCCGGTCGCGAGGTGTTCGTAGGCGTTGCCGCCGTCGTCGACCGACGGCAGTGGGTTGGTGGTGGAGAGGTCGATCGGTGGTACGTGCACGCCGAGCGTGCGCAGGTCGTCGCGGCCGGCGTGTACGGCCCGGGTGTCCACCGTCGTCATGCGGGTAGGGTCGAACATCCGCCGGCACGGGAGCAACAGTTTGGTAGATGATTCTGTTGGGGGCCCTGGTTTCGGCCGGTGGTTCGGAGGACGATGCTCGGATGCCCTCTGAGTCGAACGATGTGCGGCCGTATCCGGCCCTGGACGAGGTGGACCGCGCGATCCTCGCCGAGTTGGTGGCGGACGGCCGGTTGCCGAACAATGCGCTCGCCGAGCGGGTGGGGGTGGCGCCGTCGACGTGTCTGACGCGTACCCGGGCGTTGCGCGAGCGTGGGGCGATCCGGGGCTTCCACGCGGAGGTGGATCCGGCGGCGTTGGGCCTGCCGTTGCAGGCGCTGGTGTCGGTGCGGTTGACGGCGCACGAGCGGGCGGCGGTGGACGCGTTCCGGGCGCGGTCGGTGCGGCTGCCCGGGGTGGTGTCGGTGTTCCACGTGGCGGGCGCGGAGGACTACGTGCTGCACGTGCGGGCCGCGTCGGGTGACGCGTTGCGGGATTTCGTGCTGGACCATCTGGCGGTCGATCCGGTGGTGCAGCACACGCAGACCAGCCTGATCTTCGAGCAGGCGCGTGGGGTGGGCTGAGCCGCCGTCGGAATGAACGGGCAGGCCGGGGAGTTGGCACTGCGTGTGATCACCGTACCGTTGTCTGTTCTTGATCTTGCCCCGGTTGCCAAGGGCGCCACCGCCGGCGCGGCGTTGCAGGCCACCACCGAGCTGGCCCGACGCACCGAGGAGCTCGGCTATCACCGCTTCTGGGTGGCCGAGCACCACAACATGCCGGCGATCGCCAGCTCCGCGCCGGCGGTCCTGCTGGCGCACCTGGCGGCGAACACGTCGACCATCCGGCTGGGTTCCGGTGGGGTGATGCTGCCGAACCACGCGCCGCTGGTGGTGGCCGAGCAGTTCGGCACCCTGGAGGCGCTGCACCCGGGCCGGATCGACCTGGGCATCGGCCGGGCCCCGGGCACCGACCAGGTGACCGCGCTGGCGTTGCGGCGCACCATGGAGGGCCTGTCCGCGGAGGGTTTCCCGCGTGAGCTGGCCGACCTGATGAACTATTTCAGCGGCGAGCAGCCGGGGCAGATCGTCGCCACCCCGGGTCGCGGCGAGCAGCCGGCCGTGTGGCTGCTGGGGTCGAGCGGCTTCAGCGCCCAGTTGGCCGGCCTGTTGGGTCTGCCCTTCTCGTTCGCGCACCACTTCAGCGCGGCGAACACGCTGCCGGCGCTGGCGCTGTACCGGCAGAACTTCCGGCCGTCGCAGTGGCTGGACAAGCCGTACGCGATGGTGGCCGTCAACGCGGTCTGCGCCGACACCGACGAGCGGGCCGAGTGGCTGGCCGGGCCGAGCGCGCTGTCGTTCCTGAAGCTGCGTTCCGGTCGGCCGGAGCCGTTGTCGACGCCGGACGAGGCGGCGGCGTACCCGTACACGGAGTTCGAGCGGGAGTTCGTGCTGCAACGGCGCGAGGGTCAGGCGATGGGATCGCCGGAGACGGTGCGGCGGCAGCTCACCGAGTTGCAGGAGCGCACCGGCGCGGACGAGCTGATGCTCACCACGCTCGTGTACGACGTGGCCGACCGGGTGCGGTCGTACGAGTTGATCGCCGAGAAGGTGGCCGGGGGCCTGCGTCGGGACGCGTGAAACACGATCTTCACGTCAGCGTCACTCCCGCGACCCGGACGGTGCCTAATGTTGGTTCCGGTGGTGGTACGGCATTCCCGGTCGGGACGGGTCGGGAATGCCGCGGTGTGGAGCACCGGGCTGCAGCTGTGCGGATTCCGCGGCTGCGGCCCGGTGCCTGCCACCTTAGGCGAACTCGATCAGGACCGCCAGGGTTAGATCAGCGTAGGTAGATGTTCGGGGTGGGTGGGCCCGCCATCTGATCGCCGATGAAGAACCCCGGGTGCGGCGGCTGGTTGTAGGCGGTGTTCTGCCACGCGATCGCCACCCGGTACTGCGGGTCGTGCATCAGGGTGTAGATCCGGGTGCTGGTCGGAGTGGGTGTGCTGTAGATGCGCAACGCCCGACTGTCGGTGGTCCGCCAGATCACCTCCTCGCGCCAGTCGCCCAGGATGTCGCCGGAGAGCGACGGCGTGGACTTGGTGCCGTTGTTGGACGCGACCCCGCTGCCGTCGAGCAGTCGGGTCTCGCCCCCGGTGCCGTACTTGTCGATCCTCGTGGCGTCCAGCAGCTCCCGGACGGGGTCACCGTCCCACCAGGCGAGGAAGTTCGTCGACGACGGCTTGCGGCCGATGTTCTGCCCACGGGTGTTGGCGAGGCCGGAGACCGCCGCGGACCAGGACTCCGCGCCGGGGCTGCCGGCCCAGATGTCCGCCGAGACGCCCCGGCCGTTGTCGCCGGAGGCCGGCGTGGACCACAGGATCTGACCGGTACGGGCGTCCGCGAACCACGAGCTGGGCTTGCTGCCGTCCTCGTCGACCTTGAACACCTCCAGGCCGGCGCGACCCGGGTCGAGATCCCCGACGTGCATCGCGTCGCCGTGCCCGTTGCCCGTCGAGTAGAGCAGCCGCCCGTTGTCGTCGATGGTGGCGGCGCCGTAGACGATCTCCTGGCGGCCGTCGCCGTCGACGTCGGCCACGGAGAGCTGGTGGTTGCCCTGGCCGGCCGCCGCGCCGTTGCCGGAGGAGTTCGAGTCGAACGTCCAGCGCTTGGTCAGCGAGCCGTTGCGGTAGTCCCAGGCCGCGATCACCGCCCGGGTGTAGTAGCCCCGCGCCATGATCAGTGACGGGCGCTGGCCGTCCAGGTACGCGGTGCCGGCGAGGAACCGGTCCACCCGGTTGCCGTACGAGTCGCCCCAGGACGACACGGTGCCGCGCGGCGGGTCGTAGTTGACGGTGGATGCGATCGCGCCGGTCTGGCCGTTGAACACGGTCAGGTACTCCGGGCCGGACAGCACGTAACCGCTGGAGTTGCGGTAGTCCGCCGACGACGAGCCGATGAGCTGGCCGGTGCCGGAGCGGGTGCCGTCGGCGGTCTTCATGGCCACCTCGGCGCGACCGTCGCCGTCGTAGTCGTACACCTGGAATTGCGTGTAGTGCGCGCCGGCCCGGATGTTGCGGCCGAGGTCGATGCGCCACAGCCGGGTGCCGGTCAGGGTGTACGCGTCGACGTAGACGTTGCCGGTGTAGCCGGACTGGGAGTTGTCCTTGGCGTTCGACGGGTCCCACTTGAGGACGATCTCGTAGCTGCCGTCACCGTTGAGGTCGCCGACGGAGGCGTCGTTGGCGCTGTAGGTGTAGCTCTCCCCGCTGGGTGTGGTGCCGCCCGCCGGCACCTGGAGGGGCACGTCCAGGTAGCCGTTGGCGAACTGCAGGGCCGGCGCGGACGCCGCCTGCTCGGCGCCGCCCACCACGGCCCGCACGGTGTACGTCGAGCCGGCCGCCGCGCCGCTGTCGAGGTAGTTGGTGGCGCCGGTGATGGGGTTGGCGTTGACCCTGGTCGAGCCGCGGTAGAGGTTGAACGACACGCCGGAGGTCTCGGTGCCGAGCAGACGCCAGGAGACCAGGTTGCCGTTGCCCGAGCGGACGCTGACCAGCCCTCGGTCGAGGTTCTCCAGCTGTTTCGCCCCGGGCCCAGGGGTGGGTGGTGGCGTGGTCGGCGGTGGCGTCGTGGGTGGCGGTGTGGTGGGTGGCGGTGTGGTCGGCGGCGGGGTGGTGGGTGGTGGAGTCGTGGGCGCCGGGGTGGTCGGGTCGCCCGTGGGAGGCGCTCCGGTGCAGGTGACGCCGTTGAGCGTGAAGCTGGCCGGTGCCGGATTGCTGCTCGTCCAGGAGGCGTTGAACCCGAACGAGGCGGTGCCGTTGGTGGCGAGCGCGCCGTTGTAGTCGACGTTGCGCGCGCTCACCTGCGCGCCGGACTGGCTGACGGTGGCGTTCCACGCCTGGGAGACCTGCTGGCCGGCGGCGTAGGACCAGGCGAGGGTCCAGCCGTTGATCTCCTCGCCGAGGTTGGTGATGGTGACGTTGGCGCCGAAGCCGCCCTGCCACTGGTTGGTGACCTGGTAGTCGACGCGACAGCCGACGGCGGCGGCCGAGGCGACGACCGTGCCGACGGTGCCGGCCACGACGACTGCGGCCGTCGAGGCGGCGAGCAGGGTCAGCCGTTGTCTTGACGGGTGCATGAACTGCCTCCGGGGGATCCGGTGGTGACCGCTGTTGGCCCACCTGCCCTGCCCGGGAAGCACGGTGGACGGTCCGCCGCGGCGGCGACGGAACGGCGATCTGGTCGGGGGTTGACGCCCTGGAACTCGGATCCGGCTCAGCCGCATCGTAGGGCAAGCGCTTTCCGGTCCGCAATATCGACGACCGTCACCCCGTGCGGCTCTTGACCCTGGCCCACGCCGCCTGATCGACTCGACCGGATGAGCGCCCCACACATGGACCCGGACGAGTTCCGCCGCGCCGGCCACGCCGTCGTCGACTGGATCGCCGACTACTGGACGACGCTGCACCAGCGACCGGTCACCTCCGCCGACCCGCCGGGCACGGTGGCCGAGGCCCTACCGGGCTCGCCGCCCACCACGGGCGGCGAACCGGTCGAAGCGCTCCTCGCCGACCTGGACACCATCGTCCTGCCCGGGCTGACGCACTGGCAGCACCCCGGCTTCTTCGGCTACTTCCCGGCGAACACCTCCGGTCCGAGCCTGCTCGGTGACCTGGTCAGCTCCGGTCTCGGGGTGCAGGGCATGATGTGGGCGACGAGCCCGGCCTGCACCGAACTCGAGACGGTCATGATGGACTGGCTGGCCGAGCTGCTCGACCTGCCGCCGCGCTTCTCCTCGACCGGCCCCGGTGGCGGCGTCATCCAGGACTCGGCGTCCTCGGCGACACTGGTGGCCACCCTCACCGCGCTGCACCGCGCCAGCGGGGGTCGTTGGCGCGCGACCGGCATCGACCGGCGCTACCGCGCGTACACGTCGGTCCACGGGCACTCCTCGATCGAGAAGGCCGCGCGGATCGCCGGACTGGGTGCGGACGGGGTCCGGGCGCTCGACGTGGACCCGGACACGCAGGCGCTGCGCCCGGACGCGCTGCGCGCGGCGATCGAGGCGGATCTGGCCGTCGGGGACGTACCCGCCATCGTGGTCGCGACCATCGGCACGACCTCCACCACCGCCATCGACCCGGTGGCGGAGATCGGGGCGATCTGCACCGAGTACGGGATCTGGCTGCACGTCGACGCGGCGTACGCGGGCTCCGCCGCCGTGTGCCCCGAGCTGCGCTGGTCGCACACCGGCCTGGAGTACGCCGATTCGTACTGTTTCGACCCGCACAAGTGGCTGCTCACCGGCTTCGACTGCGACGCGTTCTGGGTCGCCGACCGCAGCGAACTGGTCGAGGCGCTGACCGTGCTCCCGGAGTACATGCGCAACGCCGCCTCGGAGTCGGGAGCGGTGCTCGACTACCGGGACTGGCAGGTACCGCTGGGCCGTCGGTTCCGCGCCGTCAAGCTGTGGTTCGTGCTGCGCTGGTACGGCGTCGAGGGGCTGCGGGCGCACATCCGCTCGGGCGTGGCCCTGGCCGCCCGGTTCGCCGATCACCTTCGCGCCGACGAGCGGTTCGAGCTGGCCGCGGCGCACCCGTTCTCGCTGGTCTGCTTCCGACTGCGGGGCGACGACGACACGAACGCCGAGCTGCTGTCCCTGGTGAACGCCACCGGGCGGGCACATCTGACCCACACCCGGGTGGCCGGCCGGTACACGCTGCGGCTGGCCGTCGGCTCACCGCAGACCACCGCGGCGCACATCGACGAGACGTGGACGCTGCTCGCCGAGGCGGCGGACAAGCTGCTGACGCGCTGACGGCCCGGGCGCTACCGCCTGCCCGGCTGCCGTCGGCAGGGCTGATGACCGGCGGCGCGCCGCATCTCGTCCCGTGCGGGGGCGAGGACCCAAATGAGCGTGATGCCGGTGAGTCATCTTGATGACTCACCGGCATCACGCTCACCGGGGAAAGGCACCCCGCCGCGAACACCGGCGGGAAACACCGAGTCGACCGCCGTCACCAGAAGCCGCCGCGCGGGTCAGCGCGCTCCCGGCGTTCCGGCCACGCTGAGATCGGCCGGCGCGCTGCCGTCGGCGGCTCCGGGGGTGACGGAGGCCGACTCAGGAAGCACCGGCAATCCAGCGGCGGGTGCCGTGGCCGTTACGGTGGCAGCCGCGACGGTCGCGTGGGCTCGACGGGTGCGCCGCAGGGCGCGTACGGCGAAGACCAGCGCGGTCAGCCAACCGGCGGTCAGCAGGACGTACAGGGTGGGGCGGAGCGGGCCGCCCAGCTCGGCCGACCGGATCAGGGTGCGGGCGTTGGTCAGCACGATGACGCCACCGACCGCCGCGCCCAGCAGTTGGGCGGGCACGATACGCACCAGCCAGGCGGCCAGCGGAGCCGCGATGAGCCCGCCGATGAGCAGGGCGACGACGGTGGGGAGGAGGAACCCCTCCGTTCCCAGCCCGATCAGGAAGCCGACGCTGGCGGCGCCGGCCACCACGAACTCGGCGGTGTCGACCGAGCCGATCACCTTGCGGGGCTCCAGGCGACCGGAGACCAGCAGCGCCGGGGTGGCGACCGGACCCCACCCGCCGCCGCCGGTCGCGTCGACGAAGCCGGCGACCAGGCCCAGGGGGCCGAGGAAGCGTCCGCGCAGCCGTCCGCCGACCCGAGGAGTACGCAGCGGTCGGGCGAAGCGCACCAGCAGGTACGCGCCCAGCGTGAAGAGGATGGCGGCCATCCACGGCGCGGCTGACTCGGTGGAGATCGAGCTGAGCAGCGTGGCCCCGGCGAACGCGCCGATCGCGCCGGGCAGGGCGATGCGGGTGACCACCCGCCAGTCGACGTTGCCGAACCGCCAGTGCGCGAACCCGGCCGCGAGCGTGGTGCCGATCTCGGCCAGGTGCACCGACGCCGAGGCGGCGGCGGGCGCGACCCCGACGACCAGCAGCAGAGTGGACGAGGTCAACCCGTACGCCATGCCGAGCGAACCATCGATCAACTGTGCGACGAGCCCGACCAGAGCGAGGACCAGTAGCTTGCGCACGAGCGCCCCCTGACTTTTCGGTATCTCCTATCGACTTGGTCGACAATGCGGCACGGCAGAGCCGGGGTCAAGTGTCTGATCGGTGGATGGGATGCCAACAGGTCGGCGTTGACGCGTCAGTCCGGGGAGGCGTCAGGTCCAGGCGCGCGGGTCGGCGGCCAGCTCGGTGACCCGCGCGGGCAGCGCCCCCGCGGCCACGTCGGCGACGCTGACCAGTTCCAGGATCTCGCGCTCGCTGGCGCGCAGCGCGATCCAGACCTCCTGGAGAGCGCGGGCCGGACCGTGGTAGCCGAGCTGTTCGGGGCGCTGCCCCCGCACGTGCGCGAGCGGCCCGTCGATCACCCGGATCACCTCCGCGAGAGAGATCTCCTCGGCCGGGCGGGCCAGCCAGTAGCCACCCTCCGGACCGCGCTGGGCGTGCACGATGCCACCCCGGCGCAGCTGCAACAGGATGCTCTCCAGGAACTTCGGCGGGATCTCCTGCGCACGGGCGATCTGGTCGGCGGTGACCGGCCGGCCCCGCCCGGGGCCGCTGGCCGTCGCGGCCAACTCGGCGGCCGCGCGGAGGGCGTAGTCGACCCGGGCGGAGAGACGCATGCCGGCAAGGTTAGCCCGCAGGTCATCCGCCGGTACCGGCGACCCTCAACCGATCGGCCACGCATCGACGGACAAGCAATTACGCCGCACACCTTGATCCATTACCCGGTGGGGCCCGAAAGGCCGATTCCGAACGTCCCTATGCTGGGCGGGCAGTGCGCCTGTCCGGCCGGTTGGTGGAGTTCGGACCGGACGTTGATTAACCCCCGGGGGGAAGGCAACACGATGACCGATGTCGCCACACGCACCTGGGATGGCATGACCATCCCGATCGCCGGCAGCTACCGCCTCGATCAGGCGCACAAGCGGATCGGTTTCCTGTCCCGTCACATGATGGTGAGCCCCGTGCGCGGCGAGTTCGCCGAGGCGACGGCGGAGATCACGGTCGGGGAGGATCCGCTGCGCTCGGGGGTGACCGCCACGATCGCGTCGGCGAGCATCTCCACCGGCAGCGCCGACCGGGACACCCACCTGAAAAGCGCCGACTTCCTCGACGTGGAGCGTTATCCCACTCTCGAATATCGAAGCACGGGGATCACGTGGCAGAGCAATGACGACCCGATCTTCTACTGGGCGCGCCTGCGCAACCACAAACTCGGCGGACGAGGCAGAAGTCACAATCCTCCGCCGCAGTCCGAGCCCAATCGTTTCGTGCTCGCCGGTGAGTTGACGGTGAAGGGAATCACCCGCGCGGTGAACCTACAGGTGAATTTCGGCGGCGCGCGGCGTGATCCGTACGGGCAGAACATCTTCGGATTCAGCGCGACCGCCGAGATCAACCGTGAGGACTACGGCCTGCTCTGGAACGTCGCCCTGGAGAGCGGCGGCGTCCTCGTCGGCAAGACCGTGCAGATCGAGATCGCCGGTGAGGCCATCCACCAGGCGTGACCGGTCGGGTCAGGCGCCGACGCGGCGCAGCAGACCCTCCTGGACGGCGCTGGCGATCTGCCGGCCGTCCGTGGTGAACATCCGGCCGGTCGCCAGCCCTCGCGCGCCGGACGCCGACGGGCTCCAGCAGTCGTAGAGGAACCACTCGTCGGCACGGAACGGCCGGTGGAACCACAGCGCGTGGTCCAGGCTCGCGCCGACCAGGCCGCCCGGCCCCCACACCTCGCCGTGCACGGACAGCACCGAATCCAGCAGGGTGAGGTCGGAGGCGTACGTGAGCGCGCACGCGTGCAGCAGCGGGTCGTCGGGCAACTTGCCGTCGATGCGCATCCAGACCCGCTGGTGCGGGTCGGCCGGCCGGTCACCGGGGCGGACCCAGCCGGGCTCCCCCACGTAGCGCACGTCGATCGGGCGGGGGATCTGCCCCCAGATGCCCAGGCGCTCGGGGTAGCGGGAGAGCCGGTCGGACATCGTCGGCACGTCCTGCGGCGGCGGCACGTCCAGCGGGGCGGGGGCCTGGTGGTCCAACCCCTCCTCGGCCCGTTGGAACGACGCCGACATGAAGAAGATCGGCCTGTCGTGCTGGAGAGCGACCGCGCGACGCACCGAGAACGACCGGCCGTCGCGGATGTTCTCCACCTGGTACTCGATCGGCTCGGCCGGATCGCCGGGGCGGACGAAGTAGCCGTGCAGCGAGTGCACGAAGCGTTCCGGGCCCACCGTGCGGCCGGCGGCGACCAGGGCCTGACCGGCAACCTGGCCGCCGTACACCCGCTGTGGACCGACCGGAGGGCTCATCCCCCGGAAGGTCATCTCACCGGTCGGGTCGAGGTCCAGCACGTCCAGCAGCTGGTCGACAGCCGCCTGGCCGACCGCGACCCGACCGTCGCTCACTGCAGCGCCCGCGCCGACGCCGCGTCGACCAGCGAGCCGAGCTGGTGCACGCGCAGCGTGTTGGTCGAGCCGGGGGTGCCGGGCGGGCTGCCCGCCACGATCACCACGTAGTCACCGGGGTTGGCCCGGTCGAGGCCGAGCAGCGCCTGGTCGACCTGGCGGAACATGTCGTCGGTGTGCTGCACGAACGGCATCAGGAAGGTCTCCACGCCCCAGGTGAGGGCGAGCTGGTCGCGCACCTCGGGGACCGGCGTGAAGGCCAGCAGCGGCAGGTCGCAGTGCAGGCGGGACAGCCGTCGCACGGTGTCGCCGGTCTGCGAGAACGCGACGAGCGCCTTGGCGTTGATGGCCCGGGCGATCGACGAGGCGGCCACGGTGAGCGCGCCGCCGTGCGTCCGCGGGTCGTGCTGCAGACGCGGCACGCCGATCGAACCGGCTTCGGTGGTCGTCACGATCTTGGCCATGGTGCTGACGGTGAGCACCGGATACTTGCCGACGCTGGTCTCGCCGGAGAGCATGACCGCGTCCGCGCCGTCGAGCACCGCGTTGGCGACGTCCGAGGCCTCCGCCCGGGTGGGGCGGGAGTTCTCGATCATGGAGTCGAGCATCTGGGTGGCCACGATGACCGGCTTGGCGTTCTCCCGGCACAGCTGCACGGCGCGCTTCTGCACCAGCGGGACCTCGTCCAACGGCATCTCGACACCGAGGTCGCCACGGGCGACCATCACGCCGTCGAAGGCCAGCACGATGGCCTCGAGGTGCTCCACGGCCTCCGGCTTCTCGACCTTGGCGAGCACCGGGCGGAAGACGCCCTCCTCGGCCATGATGTTGTGCACGAGCTTGATGTCCTCGGCCGAGCGCACGAACGAGAGCGCCACCAGGTCGACACCGAGGCCCAGGGAGAAGCGCAGGTCCTCGGCGTCCTTGTCCGACATCGCGGGCACGCTGACCGCCACGTTCGGCAGCGAGACGCCCTTGTTGTTGGAGACCGGGCCGCCCTCGGTGACGAGGCAGCGGATGTCGTTGCCGGTGACGTCGGTGACCTCGACGGCGACCCGACCGTCGTCGATCAGCAGCCGGTCGCCGGGCTTCACCTCGTGCGGCAGCCGGGTGTAGGTGCAGGAGACCCGCTCCTTGGTGCCCAGGATGTCGTCGCCGGTGATCACGACCGAGTCACCGGTGCGCCACTCGTGCGGGCCGTCGGCGAACTTGCCGAGCCGGATCTTGGGGCCTTGCAGGTCGGCGAGGACGGCGACGGGCTTTCCCGCTGCCTCCGACGCCTCCCGGACCAGTCGGTAGACCGCCTCGTGGTCGGCGTGGCTGCCGTGGCTGAAGTTGAGTCTCGCCACGTTCATGCCGGCCTCGACGAGGCCCCGGATGCGCTCCGGGGACGAGGTGGCGGGTCCAAGAGTGCAGACGATCTTCGCGCGGCGTGTCACGCCCATCAGGCTAGTCTCTCCTTCAGGTCGGACTCGGGGCCGACCCCTTGCAGGCAGTGGAACAGGTGTCCAACGACGCGTGGCACGCGTCGGGCCGGCGGGCGCAAGCGCACCGGAACGTTGTGGCGACGGGCAACGGCGACCGCGCGCCGGGAATCGTACGCCTCCGCGCGGAGCCGGTGTCGGGCCGCTCCCGGCGACGGCCCTCTCCGACGCCCCCGGGACACCTCGAGCGGGCACGGCGGTGAGCAGGTCACGCGGCCCGTGCGCCGCCCGGCCGGCCGGGGACGGCCGACCCACGCCGTACGCGCGACGGTAACACCGGCGCCGGCCACGACGCCGTCACCGGCCTGACACCCGTCTCTGGCCGGACGGTCAGTTACCGGCCTTGACCAGCGGGAACTCCAGCGAGCCGGCCGGGCAGAGGAAGGTCAACACGTCCACCCGGTAGAGGCCGGCCTGCACCGCCGGGTCGGCCTCCAACACGCTGCGCACGTCCTCGACGCTGCCGGTGCGGGCCAGCCCGAAGCCGATCGGCGGCTCCGGCGTCCGGGCCGGGCCGTCCACCGAGCCGGAGACCAGGATGATTCCCCGGCGCTGCAGCGCCTGGATGTGCTCGGCGTGCTCGGCCTGCAACCGCTGCACGGTCTCCGGGGGCAGGGCCCGTCCGGCCGCGCCCGGATAGATCACGATGCACTCGTACGTGTCGAGCGCGAAGTCGACCTGCGGCACCTGCGGCATGGGCCCTCCCTCCGCCGTCGCGCCGGCCCGGTCCGACGCCGACCGCCCGAGCCGGCGTCACCGGCACGCGCCCAGCCTCGCACGCCGCAAGGGGCGGTACCCGCCGCTCCGCGCAACTCCCCCAGGTCGGTCCCCGGGACCGACGGCATCCGGACACGGGCACGCGGGCGCGGCCGGTGTGATCACCGGCTACGGTGGACGGTCCAGGTGTCGGTGGCGGGAGGTCGGGATGAGTGACGACGGGCCGACGCCGAGCCCTCTGTCGTACGCCGAGGTGACCGACGAGGCGTACGCCACGCGGGCCGCGGCGGACTTCCGGGCCCAGGAGTTCGAGTTCGCGGTGGTGCTCAGCGGGCGGTGTCCCCGCTGCGGCCACGCGAGCGCCACCACGCTCGTCGACGAGGTCTACCGCAAGGACGCCGCGACGCCCGACCCGGGCTACCGGACGCTGCTGTGCGAGTGCGAGGCCGAGCACCCGGGGTGCCCGGCCGGGCTGCGGGGCTGCGGGGCGTACTGGACGCTGTGGCTGGAGGTCGAGGCATGATCCGTCTCCGTCCCGGCCCGCCCGCGACCGTGGCCGACCTGCGCGGCGCGCAGCAGCTCGCCGGACTGCTGCGCGGTGAGCTGGAACGGGTCCGCGCGGCGGCGCTGGCCTGGCGCAACGGCCTGGGTGGGCTGCTGGTGGCGCTGGTCGGGTTCAGCCTGATCCGGGGTCGCTCCGACGTGACCACCCTCGCGTCGGGCTGGGGCGCGCTGGTGGGGTTGCTGCTGCTCGCCGCGCTGGCCGTGGGCGTGGCCGGAGCGCTCGCGCTGCTGCGCGCGGCACACGGGCCGCTGACGGTGACCCCGGTGGCGGCTCTCCCGCCGGCCCCGCTCGGTGACCACCGGGAGGCGATGGCGGCGGTCCGGTCCCTGCGCATCGGGGTGGGGCTGGTGCTGCTGTGCACCACGCTGCTGGTCGCGGCCGTCGGCGTGACCTGGTACGCCCCCGGCCGCTGATCCTCCTATCGTCAGCGGCGCTCCGGCGCTCAGGGGCCCAGGTGCGCGTAGCCGGCCCAGGCGTCCGGGTGGTCGGGTAGGGCGGCGCGCAGGCGGCGGACCGCCGCGTGCAGGGCCACGGCCGCGCGGTCCGGGGCGATCCCTCCGCTGACCGCCAACCCGTCGTACAGGTCGACGCAGAGCCGCACCGTCAGCGCGTCCGAGATGGACCACAACGCGCCGATGACGTGCCGGAAGCCGGCCAGTTGAAAGGCCGTGCCGAGGGTGAGCGCCTCATCCGGCAGGGCCGCCCCGCCGCGTACCGTCTCGCAGGCGGAGAGGACGGCCAGCGCGGCCGGACGCCCCGCCGGCCGCCACAGGTCGCGGACGCTGAGCGCGCCGCCCGCCAGCTCAAGGCGTCCCCGGGTCGGGAAGCGCAGATCCTGCGTACCGTGGCAGGACAGGTGCGCGACGGGCTGCTCCGGCAGGGCGTCGAGCACCGTCGCCGGGCTGGCCACCGGGCCGATGAGCGAACGCACCCGGCCTAGATGCCGTCGGACGACCTTCTCCTCGCGCGCCACGCCGGGCAGGTCGGCCAGGCCGGGCGTCTGTGGCATGCCGACGAACAGCGCCGCGTCGACCGGTCCGGAAGGTGTCGGTCCACCCCGTCGGGCGTGCGTCAGCGCCCGTAGCGAGGCCGTGTAGGACGGCACCACCCGGTCGAGCAGCCCGTAGCCGCCGTCGGACGGGCCGGCCGCGTGCAGTGGCAGGAGGGTGAGCACGCCGGTGGGGCACCACCACAGCCGGGGCCGGCCGTCGTCCGTCGGCTCGGCGTCGGCGCAGGGCGGGGTGGGCAGGGCCACATCCAGGACGGGTACGGCGATGACGCGCCACAGCCAGTCCAGGGTCTGGGCGACCTCGGCGCGGGCCACCGCGTGCCGGCGTCGTACCTGCGGCGGGGTGACGTCCGCCGCCGAGGGCTCGGTGAGCACCGCGATCGCGCTCAGGAAGCTCGCCGTACGGACGATCAGCTCGGCCAGGGTCAGCTCGGGCAGCGGCACGACGGTGACCCGGCCGTCGGCGACGACCAGCGCGTCGCAGCGCCGGTCGGCGACGTTGACCAGCACCACCGGTCCGTTCGCGGCGGCCCGGGCCAGCTCGTCGAAGGGCGGCGGGCGGAGGAAGTCGGCGAAGCCGGGCCGGTCGCGGATCTCGGCCAGCAGGTGGCGGCGGCGGGTGGCGAGGTCGTACCGCTGCTCCGGCGTCGCTCCGGTCGCGGCGTCCGACCCGCCGCGTCCCCACGCGTCCGGCGACACCACCTGGGCCGGCGGCCGCGACCCGAAGCCGTCGAGGGCGGCTTGGAGGTCGGCGAGGCGGTCGGCGAGGCGGGGCGCCCGCGCGCGGAGCGCGGCCAGGTCCGCGCCCGCGTCGTGGGCGCGGGTGAGCAGGACTCCCCGGCCGTATTCGAGCAGCTCGACCGCGCGCTCCGGGCGGCCCAGGGCGATGGCGACCGCCGCCGCGTCGCTGGCCAGGCCGGGGAAGCGTGCGAGCAGGCGGGCCTGGTCGTCGGGGTCCATGCCGTGCCAGGCCACCAGGTCGATCAGCTCGATGGCGGTGGTGTACCCGTCGAGCGCGGCCGGCAGGTCGCCCGCCTGGGCGGCGTGTGCCGCGTACCGGCTGGCGGCCGTCGCTCGCAGCAGCGACGGCGCGGACTCGACGTGGGCGGCGGCGCGCAGCGCGGCGGTCGCCTCGACGAGCGCGCGGGAACCATCCGCGTCGACCTCGGCGACCCGCTCCAGAGCGGTGGCCAGGTTGCTCAGGCACATGGCGCGGGCGGGATGCTCGGCGGTCAGCTCGTCGACCGCCTCCCGGTAGGCGGTCAGCATGGCGCTGGCGTCGGCGTCGGCGTGGCCGGCCTGGTGGCGCAGCAGGAGAGCGTTGCCGAGGTTCGTGAGGATCCGGTGCCGGTCCCCGTCGGCCGACGGCCGCCGGCTCAGCCGATCGAGCAGCCGAACCGCCTCGTCAAGCGCCGGCAGGTCACCGTTGAGGCGATGCCGCAGCAGGTGGGCCAACGCGTGGGTGCCGACCGTCTGGGCGTACTCGATGGGGTCGGCCTCCTGTTCGGCCAGCTCGGCGGCCTCGCGCAGCGCGGCCACGGCGGTGTCGGAGTCCCGGGCGATACCGGCCGCGACCTCGTTCGGGGGCCCGCCGCTCGCGGGCAACGCGCCGTCGAGGAAGAGTTCGACCCGGCGGTTCAGGGCGGAGCCGTAGTTGGTCAGCGCCGGCAAGCGGTCCGGATGCCCGGTCGGCGTCGATTCGACCACCTGCGCCAGCACCTGGATCGCCTCGCTGAGGGTCGCCAGGTCCTGCGTCGAGGCGAAGAGCGCCTGCAGCACGAGGCCCAGGTTCGAGCGGTACCGGGGCAGCGACGCGGTGTCCGCATCGGCGGCGGCCACGGCCGATCGCAGCGCGACCGCGGCCGGCTCCAGCAGCGTTGGCTCGCCGGCCAGGTCGGAGAGTTCGCGCAGGGTGTTGCCGAGGTTGTTGAGCACGTGGGGGCGTAGCGGATCGGTGCGGGGCAGCAGCCGTTCCGCCTCGGTCAGCGCGTCGCGGCCGGCGCGCAGCGCGCTCACCCCGCCGAGGTCGGCATGGCCCAGGGCGAGCGCGTGGCCGAGATCGGCGAGGCGACGCGCCCGCTGGACGGGGTCCCGGGCGGCGGCCACGCTGGCGCGCAGCACCCGTACCGCCTCGGTGATGTCGTCGGCGCGTCGCCGCCGCTCGTACCGGGTCACCAGCAGACCGCCCGCGACGTGCCGTAGGTCGTCGCCGTCCGTCCCGTCGGGCGTCGACCCGGAACCGGTGGCGGCCCGGTACGCGTCGATCGCCGCGTCGAGGTCGGCCGGGTCGGCGGTGGTGTGGTGCCGCTCGGCGAGCAGGGTGGCGAGCCCGAACTGGGCGGTGCCGGCGAGATCCGGGGCGAGGCCGCCGAACCCGGTCAACGCCGACCGGTACGCCTCGATGGCGGTGTCCCGGTCGGCGGGCGTCCGGTCGCGCAGGAACCGCTCGGCGAGCGCGGCGCCGTGCAGCGCGGCGGCCCGGGGGTCGGCGCTGTCCCGGGCCGCGGCGAGGGAGTCGACCGCCTCGTCGAGGTCACCCGGCCGCCGGTGCAGCCGCCACCGGTCGCGCAGCCGTTGACCGAGGTTCATCCGCGCCATCGTGCGCACCGGCGTGTCCGGCGCGGCGACCCGGACCGCGTCCCGCAACGCGGTGATCGCCTCGTCCAGCACGACCGGATCCTGGTCGACGTCGTACGTGTCGCCCAGGACGTTGCCGAGGTTGAACAGCCGTACGGGACGTTGCGGGTCGCCGACGTCGGTCGCCTCCAGGCTCTCCCGGTGCGCCTCGACGGCCCCCGCCAGGGCCCGCCGCCGGCCGAGATGCTGGAACTGGTCGCGGTGGACCTTGCCGAGGGCGGACAGGTAGTGCAGGCGCTCGGGCGCTCCGGCCGGCGTACCGGCCAGCGCCTGCCGCAGCAGCGCCTCGGCCTGGTCGGCGGCCCGGTAGTCGCGGCTGGTCTCGGCGGCGGCCATCAGGAGGACGGCCTCGACGTACCGGGCGTTGGCAGCGCCGTCGCCGGAGCGGGTGGCGGGCGGCGGCGTTCTCGCCTCCCCGGGAGCGGGCCGGGAGCGCAGCAGCTCAAGTAACGGCGGCGGCACCCGTTCCGGCGCGAAGCGCAGCAGGAACTCGGTGAGCCGCAACGCCTGGTCGAGGTCGTCGGCGTCCTCGCCCGACGGCAGTAGCTGGTAGCGGTACCAGTGCAGGCCGGCCAGGAGGGACACGCCCTCGGCGACCCGCTCGGGCAACGGCCCGTCGGTGGACGTCGCGGTCACCAGGTCGACGACGGCCTCCGCGTCGCGGATCGCGCCGGAGTCGAGGACCGCCCGCCGGTCGCCGGTGGCCCCGAAACGTTCCAGCCGCTCCCGTAGCCGCCCGATCGGATCGGGTCTGAACCGTCGCCACATCGCGCCTCCCCCGCGCCGGCCGCGCCGACTCGGATCAGGCGTAGCAGACCGGACACGGAGAGCGCTAGCCGTCACCGTGTCCCGGCACATATTCGGGCGGGCCGCTGCATGACCGCCGGATCTCGGGGGACGATCACTAGGTGGCGGAGTGTCGTCCTGCCGCCGCCACTGCGAAGACGATGAAGGATGTGCGTATGGCGACCGACATCAGTAAGCAGCCCGCGAAGGCGTCCGGCACGTACCGGATCGGGGGTGACATCACGGTCAACCGCCTCGGCTACGGGGCGATGCAGATCACCGGCCCGGGAGTGTGGGGCGATCCGAAGGACCCGGCCGAGGCGGTACGGGTGCTGCGTCGGGCGATCGAGCTGGGCGTGACGTTCATCGACACCGCCGACTCGTACGGCCCGTTCGTGTCCGAGATGCTGATCCGCGAGGCTCTGCACCCGTACGCCGACGACCTGGTCATCGCGACCAAGGCCGGCTTGACCCGGTCCGGCCCGGGCGACTGGCGTGCGGTGGGCCGCCCGGAGTATCTGCGTCAGCAGTGCGAGCTGAGCCTGCGGCACCTGGGCCTGGACAGCATCCCGCTGTACCAGTTGCACCGGATCGACCCGCTGGTCCCGCTCGCCGACCAGCTCGGCGAGCTGGCGCTGCTGAAGCAGGAGGGCAAGATCCAGCACATCGGGCTGTCCGAGGTCAGCGTGGAGCAGATCGAGCAGTCGCGGGCGATCACCGAGATCGTCTCGGTGCAGAACCTGTACAACCTCGCCAACCGCAGCGCCGAGGACGTGCTGGACTACTGCGAGCGCAACGACCTGGCGTTCATCCCGTGGTTCCCGATCGCCACCGGGGAGCTGGCCCGGCCGGGCGGCCCGCTGGACGCGATCTCCAACGCGCACGGCGCCTCGCCCGCGCAGCTCGCGTTGGCCTGGTTGCTGCGTCGGTCGCCGGTGATGCTGCCGATCCCGGGCACGTCGTCGGTGGCGCACCTCGAGGAGAACGTGGCCGCCGCCGACGTACGACTCACCGACGACGAGTTCGAGGCGCTGGCCAAGGCGAGCTGACCGCGCTGGCCCGGACGCCGCGGACTCAGTCGGCGGCGTCCGGGCCGATCTCGCGGGCCTCGATGGCCTGGGCGGCGCGCAGCGCCTCGGTGGCCTGGGCCAGCAGACGGGCCGAGTCGGTGCGCCCGCTGACCTGCAACTCGACCTCGGTGTCCCCGGACTGGATCCGGATGCTCGCCTCCGTGCGCTGCTGGTCCACCCAGGACTGCAACAGGTTGAACAGCCCCGGCAGCAACCCCTGGGCCAGCACCGCGATGATCACGGCGTCGCTGAAGCCGGGCCGTCCCCCGCCACCGCCGGCCGCCCGGACCATGGGCCGGTACTCCGGACGGCGGTGGATCCAGGTCAGCAGGTCGACCGCCGTGGGCTGCCGTTGTCGGGGGTTGATGGTCAGCCGGACGGGCAGCCGCGCGGCGGCGTCGCTGTCGGTCACGGTGGGTCTCCCGGTCAGTCGGAGTCGGAGGCGGGCTGGAAGGTGACGGCGTCCCCGTCGGCGGTGGCGAAACCCGCGACGGTCAGCGCGCTGTCGTCGCTGAACGGTGAGCTGGTGCCGAAGTACGTGGTGGTGCCGCTGACCTGCACCCGGCCCTGACCCTCCACGGGCGTGGACACCCGGGCGGTACTCGGGCCGGTCAGCTCGACGGCGACCTTCGGGTACTCCAGGATCTTCCAGGTGACCTTCTGCGCCGACCCGCCGTAGTAGCGGAACGGGCAGCCCGGCGGGGCGGCGACCGTCTGCTTGGCGCACTCGTCCAACCAGGCGCGTACCCGGGTCTGGACGGCCTCGACCGCCGTCGGCTTGAGCACCGGGGCCAGTTCCAGGATCGCCGAGCCCTCCCCCGGGCCGACCAGCAGGGTCTCGGCGGGCGTCTCGCTCAGCGCGCTGGACGGGCCGGTCGCCGTGTAGAGGCCGGGCAGCAGCACCAGCGGCGGACCCTCGGTGGCGACCGGCAGCTCCACCCCGTTGAGGCGTACGCCCGGCTCGGCGATCGACGAGTTGAGCGGGATCGGCCCACCGGCCAACCGCCAGCCGTGGAACAGACCGGCGGTGGTCTCCTCCTCGCGGCGCAGGGTGAGGATGGCCGTCTTCGGCGCGTCACCCAGCCGGTACGCCACCGTGGCGGTGGCCGTGTCGTCGGCGCGCTCCAGGGAGGTGACCTCGACATCGGTCGGTGGCTGGTAGCCCTTGCCGCGCAGCAGTTGGGCGAGCAGCTTGTGGTCGGTGCCGTCGCCGGAGTCGGCGAGGTGGTCGAGCGCGGCCTCGCTGTCGCGGTCGGCGAGGGCGGAGAAGAATCCGTCGACCGTCGCCTGGGGGCGGAAGAACGCCCACTGCACCACGCTCAGCCCGCTGGCGCCGAGGCAGGCGACGAGGGCGAGGACGCCGACCAGCAGCCAGGTGCGGCGGGTGCCGACCGGGCCGCTGTGGCCGAACAACCGCTCGGCGGTGACCGACGCGGCGACGTCGGCGGGCACGCCGGCCTGGGCGGGCGCACCGGTGACCGACGCCCGCTCCAGCGCGTCGAGCCGCAGCTCGTGCGGCGGGTGGGTGGCGCAGACCGCCTCGTCCCAGCCGCTGCGCCCGCTCTCGAAGGAGAGCCGCCGCTCCAGGATGCGCCGCAACCCGTCAACGTGCCCGGTCAGCACCGCGCCGAGGTCGGCCCGGTACTCGGCGGCCCGTACGTCGCGGGCGTGCAGGGGCAGCACCACGTACCGCATGGTGAGCAGCACCGGCCAGAAGAACAGGAACACCACGAAGTTGGTGGCCGGGTGCGGGAACGTCCGCATCAGCCAGGTCGGCAGGGCGTGGGCGAGGGTGAGCGGCAGGCCGACGCCACGGACGAAGGCGCTGGTGATCTCGTCCCCGGTGCGCCAGTGCACCAGCTCGTGACTGAGCAGCGCCGCGACCTCGTCGTCCGGCTCGCCGAGCACGGCGGTGGTGACCACCACGTGCCGGGCGTACGTGCGGGCGTTGCTCAGGACCGGGTCGTCCTCCATGAGCAGCCGGGGCACACTGGGCAGGCCGAGGCGTCGCGCGCAGTCGTCCAGCAGCGGACGCAGTCGTGCGTTCTCGCGGCGGCTGGGCTGGCGCGCGCCGGACACCACCAACAGGCTCGGCTCGAGCAGCACCCGATACAGCGTGTAGACGACGCCGATCAGCGCCGCCGCGACGACCGTGCCGATCAGGCCGGTGAACAGCGCGAGAGGCTCGTCCACGACGGTCAGCCAGGGCAGCACCAGCACGGCGAGAAAACCGGCGAGGAATCCGACCACGAACCCGGCCACGCCGCCCAGCATTCCGCCGGAGCGGCTGAGGAACGCGTCCAGCAGCGAGCCGATCAGTGGCGCGTCGCGCAGCACCGCGGGGATCTGGTCGTCCGCGCCGGCGCCGCCGGCGAACAGGCCGACGACGGCGAAGCTGAGACCGCCCCAGAACGCCAGGAGCAGCGCGATCGGCAGGTAGAACCAGGTGGCGACGAACGCGCCGAGCACGCCCCGCCAGTCCCGCAGGATTCCGGCGCGCAGCCAGACCAGGGCGTTCGGGTAACCCGGTGGCCGGTCGGCGAACCCGCCGGTGGGCGGCGGCGCGTCGGCGGCCGGGGGTTCGGCGGCCCGGACGTCGAGCTGCGGCACTGTCGGCGGTGTGCTCTCCGGCGGCACACGCTGCGGCTCGGTCATGCCTGCTGCTCCCTCTCGACGGGTGGCGTCCACTATCGGGAGTGGACGGCCGGAGCAGGTTATCGAGGACGTCTGATGTCTGCCACACCGTTTCCCAGGATCGTCACGCAACCGACACTCGCCGTCGCGGGCACGGTGCGGCGGTCCCTCAAGGACCGCCGCACCGAAGCGCTCAGACCGCGAGGCAGTTGGGTCGCACCGGGCCGTCGACCAGGGCGCCGCGCACGATGGTGTACGCCGTGCCGTCGAGCACCAGGCCCAGGTGCCCCACCACCCGCAGCGGGCAGTACGACTGGATGAGCACGTTCGTCGCGCCGTCGTTGACGACGGCGTTGCCGGTCGGCCGCACCAGTTCGTCCTGGAGCGTGCGGATGGTGGTGTAGCGCACCGAGCCGGGGGTGTCGTCGCCGGAGTTGAGATCGGCGAGGAACGCCGAACCGATGGTCATCTGTTGGCAGGCGACGATGCCCGCGCAGCTACCGAGGCCGAGGAACGCCGCGATGTTGGCGACGTACGTGCCGTACTGGGGTGTGCCCAGGCTGACGTAGCGTCCGATGGTGGCGGTGCCGCCGAGCCGTTTGAGGTAGTAGCGGCTGACCAGCCCGCCCTCGGAGTGGGCGACGACGTCGACGCTCGCCGCGCCGGTGCTGGCGCGTACCTGCTCGACGTATCCGGCGAACGCGCGTGCCGAGGCGGGTATGTCACCGAGGCCCAGCCCGGGTAGCTGGTAGATGAAGGTCCGGTAGCCGTCGGCGCGCAGCCGGGCGGCGATCGGTTCGTACGCGACGGCTACGCCGCTGAGCCCGCCGACCACGATGACGGGGTTGGCCGCGGCGGCGGCAGCGGTCGTGGCGGCCGGAGCGACGGGGGCGGCGGTCGCGGTTCCCGCCGAGGCGAGGAGGGCGGCGGTGGCCAGGGACACGACGAGGACGGTCTTTCGGAGCAGCATGGCTGCACCTCCGGGGGAGGCGCCCGACGATCCGGGCAGGTGGGTGGGGGTGTCCGGTCGACCGTGCGACGATGATGCCCGCAACAATTCGGCAACGTCAATGACTTGTTACGCGCCGGTAACCCGTTGTCCCGTCGACGGCACAAACCGGCAAATCGGTCGCACTCCACAGCGGACACCGAGGGCACCCGCACACCCCCGCCCCTCGACGACCGGTGGCATGCTGTGGCCGTGGCCGCCGACGAACCCCCCGATCGCCAGCTGCGGGTGATGCCCTGGTGGCTGGTCCTGGTCGGCCTGCTGCTCGCCGCCGCACTGGGCTGGCTGGTGCTCGGCCTGCTGCTCACCGAGGCCGACCGGGCCGTCCAGCAGGACATCCGGGCCACGCTGCGCATCGACGCGATCCGCACCGGCCTGACCGTGGTCGCCGGCACCGGCGGAGGACTGGCCCTGCTGCTGGCCGCGCGCCGGCAGTGGATCGCCGAACGGGCCCAGCGCCACCAGGAGACCGTCGCCACCCGCGACCAGGCCCACCGCGACCGGGTGCAGGCACACGCCGAGTCGGTGGCCGAGGCCGCGCAGCGCCAGCAGGACCGGCAGTCCACCGCCGCCGAACACGACGCCGCCGAGCGCCGGCTCACCGAGCTCTACACCCGGGCGGTCGAGCTGCTCGGCAACGACAGCGCGGCGGTACGCCTCGGCGGGCTGCACGCGCTGGAGCGCCTCGGGCAGGACAATCCGTCACAGCGGTCGACGATCGTGGCGGTGCTCTGCGCGTACCTGCGGATGTCGCCGCCGGACGACGAACCGCGCGAGACGGAGGTCCGGCGCACCGCGCAGCGGGTCCTGACCCGGCACCTGCGCGAGCACGACGAGACGGCGCACTGGCCGGGCGTCGTGCTGGACCTGAGCGGCGCGGCGCTCGTCGACTTCGACGCCGCGGGCTGCACGCTCGTCGACGCGACCTTCACGGGTGCGGCGTTCACCGGCACGACCAGCTTCGCGGGCGCGACCACGACGGGACGGCTGCTGCTACGAGCGGCGAGCTTCGGCGGTCTGGCCCTCGACGGCCTCACGGCCGGCGGCGAGGTGATCCTGGACGACGCCCGCGTCCAGGGCCTCGCGAGCTTCGACGGGGCCGATTTCGCCGACGGCCTGTACTGCCGGCGGTCCCTCTTCGCCGGGCAGACCTCGTTCCGCGGGGCGACGTTCGGTCAGCCCACCAGCTTCGACGCGACCCGCTTCGACAACGACACCACGTTCCGGGAGTCGGTCTTCGACGGCGCACTGTCCATGGAGCACAGCGAGTTCGGCGAGTCGGCCAGCTTCTACTCGGCCCGTTTCGCGAACATGGCACTGTTCCGCTGGACGGTCTTCGAAGGCGAGGCGTCGTTCGATCGGGCCCGCTTCACCGACGCCGCGAACTTCGGCCGGGCCTGGTTCCACCGCATGGCCAGCTTCCGCGACGCGCAGTTCAGCCGACAACCCCAGGTGGAGCAGGCCCGGGCGGTCGTCGATCCCGGTCACCGGTGGCCGGCGGGCACGGTGGTCAGACGCCTGGACGACGAGTGGCTGGTGCTCGTCGACGAGTGAGCCTCGTCAGCGGGTGGCGGCCGCCGGGCGCAACCCGTCGAGGGCCACACCGAGGACGCGGTCGCGTTGCTCGGGCGACGGGAACTGGGCCATCGTGAGCCCACTGATCAGCCGCACCACGTCGTCGAAACCGATGTCGTCGCGAACCACGCCGGCCGCCTGGGCGCGACGCATCAGCGGCTCCCCGGCGGCGTAGATCTCCGTACGGCAGGTCCCGAAGATCTCCGAGTCGTGCAGCAACTGCTCGGCGAGCGCCCGCTTGGTGGCGACGTACGCGACGAAGCGGTGCAGCCACGCGACGAGGGCGTCCCACGGGGGCAGCTCGGCCAGGTCCTCGGCCGACCGGCTGAGCGCCCGGACCTCCTCGACATAGACGGCCTCGAAGAGGTGCCGCCGGGTCGGGAAGTTGCGGTAGAGGGTGCCGATGCCCACCCCGGCCCGGCGGGCCACGTCCTCCAGGGAGGCGGCCGCACCGTTCTCGGCGAACGCGTCGCGCGCAGCGGCGATCAGGGCGTCGTAGTTACGCCGCGCGTCGGCCCGCTTGGGCCGCTGCGCGAAAACCTCGGGCACCCCCGCGCTGGTCATGACGTGCGTCACCTCGTCCTGGTTGCATTCGGAGGCAACCCTCCGCTAACTTAGTGGAGGCACCCCTCCGGAACTCCCGGAGGCCTGCCTCCGGATAGCTTACCTCGGGGCCCGCCCGATCCGCCTGGCCACCCGATCGCCCGGACCCGACAACACGCCCGCCGCCGACGACGGGCGACAGACGCCTCCTTCCGTACCATCTCAGGAGTTTTCTCTCGTGGCAGTGACCTCCCGACGCGGCTCGCGTCGGCTCACCTTCACCGTGCTCGCGGCCGGCGCCGGATTCTTCGCGATGCTCCAGTCGCTGATCACCCCGGTGCTGCCGACCATCCAGCAGGACCTGCACACCTCCCAGAACACCGTGACCTGGGTCCTGACCGCCTACCTGCTCTCCGCCTCGATCTTCACGCCGATCCTCGGACGGGTCGGTGACATGGTCGGCAAGGAGCGGATGCTCGTCGTCTCGCTCGCCGCCCTCGCCCTCGGCTGCCTGGTGGCCGCCATCGCGCCGAACATCGGCGTGCTCATCGTCGCCCGGGTCGTGCAGGGCATCGGCGGCGCGGTCTTCCCGCTGTCGTTCGGCATCATCCGCGACGAGTTCCCCGCCGCGCGGGTCTCCGGCGCCGTCGCCGCCATCTCGGCGATCGTCGCCGCCGGCGGTGGACTGGGCGTCGTCCTGGCCGGCCCGATCGTCACCGCGCTCGACTACCGGTGGCTGTTCTGGATCCCGCTGGTCGTGGTGGGGCTGACCGCCGTCGCCGCGTACCTGTTCATTCCCGAGTCCCCGGTGCGTACCCCCGGTCGGATCGACTGGCGGGCCACCCTGCTGCTCTCCGGCTGGTTGGTCGCGCTACTCCTGCCGATCAGCCAGGGCGCGGCCTGGGGCTGGACCAGCACCCGGGTGCTCGGCCTGCTCGCCCTCGCCGTGGTGCTGCTGGCCGGCTGGCTGACCGCCGAACTGCGCTCGGCCAACCCGCTGATCGACATGCGGATGATGCGCCTGCCCGGCGTCTGGACCACCAACCTGGTCGCCCTGCTCTACGGCGGATCGATGTTCTCCGTGTACGCGTTCCTGCCCCAGTTCGTCCAGACCCCGACCGCGGCCGGCTACGGCTTCGGCGCCAGCATCAGCCAGGCCGGTCTGCTCATGCTGCCGATGCTGGTCGCGATGTTCGTCGCGGGCATCCTCGCCGGCCGCCTCCAGGCGGTGTTCAGCGCGAAGGCGCAGCTCGCCACCGGCGCGGCGTTCAACGTGGCGGCGTCGGCGATGCTCGCCGCCGCGCACGCCACCCGCTGGGAGGTCGCCGTCGCCGGTGGCCTGGTCGGCCTCGGCATCGGCCTGGCCTTCGCGTCGATGGCCAACCTCATCGTCGCCAGCGTGCCCGCCAGCCAGACCGGCGTGGCGACCGGCATGAACGCCAACATCCGTACCATCGGCGGCGCGGTCGGCGCGGCCGTGGTCAGCGGCGTGATCACCGCCCACCCGCAGGCGAGCGGCCTGCCCCGGGAGGCCGGCTTCACGGCGGGGTTTCTCCTCCTCACCGCGATCGCCCTCGCCGCCGCGCTCGCGGCCCTCGCCGTCCCGTCCGCCCGGCGGGCGTCGGCCGGTCGCCGGCCGTCCGCCACGACGATCGTCGAATCCGAGCTAGCCGGCGAGTTCGCCACCATGCCGGCGACCCGCTGAGGCCCGCGGCGCAGCCCGGGCGGTTCGCCGCCCGGGCTGCGCCTTGTGTCGGGGTACGCTGGCCGGTCGTCAACCGTCGTTCGTCAGGATGTGCCCATGCCCGACTTGCTCACCGCCGACCGCATCGACGAGATCGGCGCCCTCGGATCGGGGAGCCCCGACCCGGCGGCCCTGGTCACCGAGCTGGTGAGCGCCGTCGACGAGGGACGGGTCGCCGACCCCGCCGACACCGGGTACGCCCTGCTGGTCGCCGCGGACATCCTGGACCAGGCGGGTGACCTGACCGACGCGCTCGCCCTGGCCACCCGCGCCATCGCCGAACAGCCCGACGACAACACCCACGGCCGTGCCGTGCGCGGCGGCCTGCTGCTGCGCCTCGGCCGAGTCGACGAGGGCCTGGCCGAGCTGTCCGAGCTGCGTCCACTGCTGGAGACCGACCCGGACGGCGTGCACCTGGTCAGCGAGCTGACCGAAGCCGGCCACGCCGAGACGGCGATCGAATGGCTCACCGCGGCACTCGACGCGATGGTGGACCGCAGCCGCGCCCACCAGCACGGGTCCGAGGACGCCCAGGACACCGCCGCCGCCATGATCTTCGGCCTGGCCCAGCGGCGACACGACCTGCGCGAAGAGTTGGGCCTACCGCACGACGAGCACGACACCCTCGCCGACCGGCTGCGCGACGCGGCCAGCCACGCCGCCGACGCGCTCGACGACGGCCCGGCGACGCTGCTGTTCTGGCCGAAGCCGGAGTTCGACGCGCTGCTGGCGCGCTGGCCGGCCCTGGCCGAGAGCTATCCGAGCACCTGGGACGAGCACCGCGCGCAGATCGAGCGCGCCCTCGTCGACGCGTCCGGGCTCGGCGGCGGCGACCTGGGCGTCGTGGCGGGCAGCGTCGAGACTCTGGCGGCCTTCGCGGGCGCCGACCCCATCGACGAGGAGACCCTCGACGAGTACGCCGACAGCCTCGACGACGCGGGCATCACCTCCTGGCCGCCCGGCCGAAACGACGCCTGCTGGTGCGACTCGGGCACGAAGTACAAGAAGTGCTGCCTGCCCCGCTCGCGGACCTGACCGCCGCGCGGGCCTGATTGTCGCGCGGGCCTGATTGTCGCGCGGGCCTGATTGTCGCGCGGGCCGTTGCGCGGCCGCTCGGGTTCCCGGGGAGCGATGTCCCCTGCGTCTCTGATGCCGGTGAGTCATCAAGATGACTCACCGGCATCACGCTCACCCCTCCATCCGCCCCCGCCCGACGGCCACCCAGCACCCGCACGATCGATCGATGGTGGCGATTGTCGGCGATGGCTACCGTGAGCGTGGAAACGCAGCCACTCCATTGAGGAGGACCGCCGTGCGCCGTGTCACCACCACCGCCGCCCTACTCGGACTGTCTCTGTGCGCACTGCTCGTACCGACCCCGGCGAGCGCGGCCACCACCGTCGAGATCACCTCGGCGAAACTGGTCGCACGCGGCGTCGCCGTCGACATCACCCTCACCGTGACCTGCGAAGCTGGTCGGCCCGGCGGCGCGGAATTCAGTCTGCGTCAACGCTCCGGCGACAACGTCGCGTACGGCAGCAGCAGCGGTACGACCTTCACCTGCACGGGCGTCCCGCAGCCCGTCATCGGCCGGGTCTACGCGGAGAGCGGCGGCTTCGCCTTCAACCGGGGCATCGCGCTCGCCACCGGGAGTGTGGCGCTGTGCACCGAGATCGACTGCGACTACTCGCCGCGCATCCAGGCCGAGATCCGCGTCACCCGCTGACCGCCACCCGGAGTGCTCGCGTCGCTAGCCGTTCGGCGAACGTGCCAGGCTGGCGACGCGTGGTCAGTTCCCCAGTGCGCGGACCTTGGCGATCGTCTCCTGGACGTGCTGCTTGGCCGGCTCGCCGCCCTGGGCTGCCTGGGCCAGCGCCTGACGGTACGCGTCGATCATGCCGACCAGCGGCCCGGCGGCGACGCCCTCCAGAGCGCCGGCCACGAGGCTCCGCGCCTCGGCCGCGTCCTGTGCCGCCGCTGCGGTCTTGGCCTTCGCCTCCTCAAGCTTCTGCGACGCGGCCGCCAACTTCGCGATGATCTGTGCTGCGCTCACGCGCACCTCCCATGGTCGACCATCGCCTCCACCACCGGCACCGGCGGAGACCACAAGGGAGCGTACGAGATCCCCGCACGCAACGCGACCACTCGATGGCCCAACCGTTCGCGAAGATCACTTGATGCTGACCAGTCACCGCAGGCGCTCGACAACTGGTACGCATCAAGTGATCAAGAGACTCCGACCGGCTCAGGAAGACTGTCCACGATCTTGAGCGCGTTGATGGCCCGGCGAACGACGACGAATCTGGCACTCTGGCGGGCGTCACGACGGGGAGGAAGGTACGCCGGGGTGGAAGCGCTGAGCCGCACGCAGCGGCCACTGGACCGCGATCAGGTACGTCGCTACGTGCGGGCGTCCTTCGGCGCGGGCCACGCGATGGCGGACTGTGGGCCGATCACGGGTGGCGGCTTCGCGACGGTGTGGTGGGTGGCGCTCGACGACGGACGCGAGGTGGTGCTGAAGGTGGCGCCCCGACCCGACGTACCGCTGCTGTGCTACGAGCGGGGCCTGTGCGCGGCCGAGGCGCGGTACTTCCGCCTCGTATCCACCCGCGCGCCGCGGGTGCCCGTGCCGCCGTTGCTGCATCACGGCGACGACCCGGAACTCGGCGAGTGGCTGGGTCAGCGGCCTGATTCCCGGCCGTTCGCTGCGGGAGTGGGCAGAGTCGGAACAGCACCTCGACGACGCCCCGGCCCGGTACGAGTTCGGAGCCGCGATCGCCACGCTGCACCAGGTCAGCGGCGACCGCTACGGATACGACGGTGGCCGGGCGAGCGGCGCGACGTGGCGCGAGGCGTTCACCGCCATGCTCGACGGGCTGCTGGCCGACGCGGCGGACTGGGACGTCCGGCTGCCCATCCCGCCGGACCGGATCCGGGAGCTGCCCGAGCGGTACGCGTCGGTGCTGGACGAGGTACGCCGGCCGGCGCTGCTGCACTTCGACGGCTGGGACGGCAACCTGCTCGCCGAACCCGAACCCGAACCCGAGGCCGACGCCGACGGCAGCCTGCACCTGCGCGGGATCGTCGACGGTGAACGGTTCCTCTTCGGCGACCCGCTGATGGACCTGGTGTCGCCCCTGATCTACCGGCGGGTGGAGGACGAACCGGACAACCCGCTCCTGCGGGGCTACCGGGCCGCCGCGACCGATCCGGTGGTCTTCGACGAGGCCACCCTGCGTCGGCTCAGCCTGTACCGCCTGCACCTGTACCTGTTGATGACGGTCGAGATGCCCAGCCGGGGAATCACGCGCCAGAATCGGCCGGACCGGTTCGAGCGACTGGCCGACCTGCTGGACCACGAGCTGACCGAGCTGCGGCGGGACGGGGTTCAGCGCAGGGCGCGGAACAGCACCAGGTAGGCGCAGTAGCCCAGCGGCACCAGCAGGAAGCAGATCGCGAACCCGAGCGGCAGGTAACGCGGCGGCGTACCGGCGACCATGGCGGGCCTCCCCCACCGCCCCAACACCAGATAGCCGGCGAAGAACGCCAGCGCCGGCAGGCCCGCGCAGATCCACGCGCCGAGGGTGAAGCCGTCGACCAGCCCGATCCCGGACGCGAGCACCAGCGTCAGCATCAACACCCCGGCCGCCGCCCCGCAGGCCGCGTAGACGGCGACCGCCCGCACGAGCGGCGACCACGTCGGCAGCAGCGCTGGCCGCTGGGCCAGCAGCTCGGCCTGCTGCCCGTGCCGGTCGGCCTCGTCGGCCATCCGCCGGGCCAACTCCAGCTCCACCACCGGATCGACCGCCGCCGCGCGCTGCGTCGGCACTCCGCCGCCCGCCGGGCTCATGGCCGTCGGCAGCGCCAGCCGCGCCTGCCCCGCCGGCAGTTCGGGGTACGCCCCGACACCCGCCCGCCCCGGCGCGCCGGCTGCGCCGGCGAAATCCCCGTCCCCAGCTTCGGGCGCCGCAGACGTACCGAACCCGGCAGGTGGGCCGGGCGGCGCGGCGGCCGGTGGCTGGTCGACGCCGATCGCGCGGCCGAGCTGGTCGAGACGCTGGCCCTGGGCGGTCAGCCGCTGGTGCAGGTAGTCGGCGGCGGCGTGCAGGTCGCGGCGGCGCGCGGACTCGGCGGCGGCGTCCCGCTCATCGGCGCGGCGGTGCTCGGCGAGCTGTCGGGCCAGCGCCGCGTACTCCTCGAAGGACACCGTCAGCGCTCCCCGTCCGGCTCGTGCCCGTCGCGGGCGAACGGCACGATCAGCCTGGTCCGCTGGTCGTGCCGGTCGACCAGCAGCGCCCGGTCGGCGCGGGGCGTGTAGGCCAGGTCGTGCACCCCGAGGTGCAGGGCCAGTTCCGCACCGGGCACGTTGAGCGCGACGAGGCAGGCGACGTCGTCGCGGTTCTGGGTGCCGCCGAGGTCGTCCGAGAGCCGGCGCAGGCCACGCCACCAGCCCAGCAGGTGCACGCCCTGGGCGGGCCCCTGGCGCAGTACGGCACGCAGGTCGTCCAGGCCGGAGCGGAACGTCACCGGGTCGGCCGCCCCGAGCACCGGCGCGGCGGCGTCCATCCCGAACACCACCAGGTATTCCCGGCCGGCCGGCTCGGCGGCCAGCGCGGCGATCCGGTCGCGCAGCCCGGCCGCGTCGAGGCGGTGTACCGGATGACCGGCGGCCCGCAGCGTGGCCTCGGTCTCGGCGGCGACCGGGTCGGCGGCGGTGACCAGGGAGGCCACCTGGAACCGGACGTCACCGGGGGTGTTTTGACGGGCCAGGCTCAGCGCGGCGGCGCGCAGCACGTCCGCGCCGGCCGGTGCGGTGCCGACGACGGCGAGGTGCCGGCCGGGGGTGGTGTCCATGAGGAACAGCGCGGTGGTGCCGTGCACGTCGACGGTCCGGCCGACCAGCGCCATGGGGCGTCGGCCACCGGGGCGCAGCCCGGCGAAGGTCGGATCGTCCTCGACACGGGCCGCCTCGTACCCCTTGAAGACCGCCGGTGCCCGCGAGCCCGGCGGGCGGGCCTGCCACAGCTCGTGGCGCAGCGCGGCGAGGTCCCCGGCGGCGGCGTGCGCGTCGGGGAAGCGCAGCACGGTGTCCGCGCCGACCGCGCCGGCGGCGGTGTTGATGACGGCGGCGCCGATGGGAAGGGCTGCGGCGGCATCGTTGAGCTGGTCGAGGACGCCGCCACCGCCGGGCAACGCCACCCGCAGGGCGAACTGCCCGAAGATCGCCTCGGCCCGACCGTAGAGGGCCTCGATCCCGGTCATGCTCTGGCTGGCCAGCACCAGGTGGATGCCGTACGAGCGGCCCTTGCGGGCCAACTCCTCCAGCAGGTCTACCGATTCGCGGGCCAGGGCGTCGTTGCCGGCCAGGAGCACGTGGAACTCGTCGATGACGGCCACGATGCGCGGCAACGGGCTGTCTCTTGGCAGGTCGGCGAGCTTGGTGACGCCGTGGCGCTTCAACGCGGTGGCCCGCCGCTGTGCCTCGCGGCGCAACTCCCGCAGCACCGCCAGGCCGTACTCGCGGTCGGACTCGATGCCGACCGCGCGGGCGTGTGGCAGCCAGGACGGGTCGCGGCCGGTGGGCACGAACTCGCTGAAGCTCACGCCCTCCTTGAAGTCGAGCAGGTAGAGCTGCAACTCGGCGGGTGAGTACCGCGCGGCGAGCCCGTACAGGACGTCGAGGAGGAAGACCGTCTTGCCCGCGCCGGTACGCCCGCCGACCAGCCAGTGCGGGGTGGCGTCGTCGAAGGCGACCGTCAGCAGGGTGTCGAAGGCGACCGTCAGCGGCGTGGCGCCGGTCCGGCCGACGACGGTGCGCAGGCCGTTGGCCGAGGACTCGGCCCAGCGCCGCTCGGGCAGCAGCGCGGCGAAGGGCAGCGCGTCGGCGCGGCGGGCGGCGGCGCCGACGTGCTCGGCGAGCGCGCGGACCGAGGCCGGGGGCGGGTCGCCGTCGAGCAGCACGGGGGCGCCGAGGCCGCTGCCGTCGGCGCTGAACGGGGCGCCGGGCGGGTCGCCGACGTGCGCGTACCCCTCGCTGAGCCGGATGGCGGTGGTGCTGCCCAGCGGCGGCGACGTCTCGCCGGGCAGCCGGGACGGATGGCCGGCGAGGAGCACGCAGACGGCGGCGGCCGGGCCGGCGTGGGTGAGCGCGGCGAGTCGGGCCAGCTCCCGTGGCGCGGGGGCGGCGGTGGCGACCACCAGCAGCACCTGCCGGGTGGCGGGCTCGGCGTGCTGGGCGGCGCGGGCGTGCCGTTCGGCGGCGTCCAGCAGGGCGGTCACCTCGGCCTCGCTGGTGGCCGGCGGGTCGAGCACCCCGGCGTCGAGCAGCGGGCGCAGCGGGCCGAAGGTCGCGCCCAGCGCGGCGGTGTCGATGCCGGCGACCCGGACCCGACCGGGCGGCGCGGTGGCCACGAGTCGCAGCACCAACGCCCGCAGCAGCGCGGCGACCCGCCCGTCCCGGGCGTCGGTGTCCAGTGCCAGGTGGTGGCCGCCGCCGAGTGGCACGAGCACCGCGAACCCGCCGTCCTCGGTGGACGCCTCGCCGACGCGCACCGCGACCGGGTCGTCGGTCAGGGTGGCGACGCCGGGCGTCGGTGTGGCCAGCGCGCCACCGAGGCGCGCGAGCCGGGCGACGAGGTCGGCCCCACCGGCGCGGGGCGTCGGAGGCGGCGCCGCGCCGAGTACGGCCCGGGCCGCGTCCAGATGGGTACGGGCCGCCCGGTGGGCGGTGACCGCCTGCCCGTACGCCGACGCGAGCCTGCCCACGCATCGCCTCCCACGCCACGGCCGTCCGGTTCGCGCAAACCCTAACGGACAGCGGTGACGCCGGGACAGTAACCGACCCCCGCTTTCGGATCGTGGCGGCGACGCCTCCCCGCGCGCGGCAGGCCAGCGACGTTCACAGTTGTCGATTAGGTTGGCGGTGCGAAAACCCGATGGAGGGAGTGCACCTCGTGCGTCGAGTCCTCACGGCGGCCACCGCCGCCCTGACCCTCACCACCGCCGGCACCATGCTCACCGGCGCGCCCGCCGCCGCCGCCGCCCCGACGGCCTGGGGCCGACCGGTCGTCACCGCCGCGCCGCAACCCGGAGCGGCCGGCCTGGGCGACACCTACTACCCCGACTACGGCAACGGTGGCTACGACGTCTCGCACTACGACGTCCGGCTGCGTTACGAGCCGGCCACCGACCGACTCACCGGCACCACCACGATCCTCGCCACCGCGACGCAGGACCTCTCGACGTTCAACCTGGACTTCCTGCTCGACGTCGAGTCGGTACGGGTCAACGGCTGGGAGGCCGACGCCAGCACCGCGGGCACGCACGAGCTGGTCGTCACCCCGGCCCGCACCATCAGCCGGGGGCAGCAGCTCACCATCGTGGTGGGCTACGGCGGTGTGCCGTCTGAGACCCTGGTCGGCGGCTACACCGGCTGGACGCGCACCGACGACGGGGCGCTCGCGGTCAACGAGCCCGAGTCGGCCTGGTGGTGGTTCCCGAGCAACGACCACCCACTGGACAAGGCGACCTTCGACATCTCGGTGTCGGTGCCCACCGGCGTCGAGGTGATCAGCAACGGCGTGCAGCCGAGGCCGCCCGCGGCCGAGGCCGGCAACCGCACCCGCTGGATCTGGCGGACCACCTCCCCCACCGCGACCTACCTCGCGTACATGGCCATCGGCCAGTACGACATCGTCACCGACACCACGCCGGGCGGCCAGCCGGTGATCAACGCGTACAGCACCTCGCTGGGGGCGCTCGGGCCGGCCGCCCGGGCCAGCATCGAGCGCACCGGTGAGATCGTCGACTGGGAGAGCGGGATCTTCGGCCCGTACCCGTTCGAGGCGCTGGGTGGCGTGGCCGGCCCGGTGGACGGCATCGGCTTCGCCCTGGAGACGCAGACCCGCCCGGTGTACGGGCCGGGCTTCTGGCGGCGCGGCGCCAACACGTACGTGGTGGCCCACGAGAACGCCCACCAGTGGTTCGGCGACTCGGTCTCGGTGGCCGAGTGGCGCAACATCTGGCTGAACGAGGGCTTCGCCTCGTACGCCGAGTGGCTCTGGTCGGAGGAGCAGGGCGAGGGCACCGCGCAGGAGCTCTTCGACTTCGTCTACGCGAGCTACCCCGCCGACGACGAGTTCTGGCAGGTGCTACCGGGTGACCCGGGCGCCGACCGGATCTTCGACGACGCGGTGTACGACCGGGGCGCGATGACCCTGCACCAGCTCCGGTTGGCCGTCGGCGACGACGCGTTCTTCGCGATCCTGCCGGCATGGACGGCCGAACACCGGTACGGCAACGGCACCATCGAAGAGTTCCAGGCCCTGGCCGAACGGATCTCCGGCCTGGACCTGGACGACCTCTTCACCACCTGGCTGTTCACCGCCGGCCGTCCCGACGTGGCCAGCGCCGCCCGCAAGGCCACGCCGCCGGCTGAGCCGAAGTCCTGGTCCAAGATCCGCGAGTCCCACGAGCTGCTGTCGCACTAGATGATCGATTCCAAGGGATGTGGGACCGCAAGTAGACGCGAGGGCGTCCATGATCGGCGTTGTCTAGGCAACG